>JBNJLU010000056.1:0-8166 GCA_050591185.1 Candidatus Nitrosocosmicus sp. | reverse complement strand
TTTACAAGTATACTTTTAGGAACAGGAAAACCATATGCTTTAAGCACTTCATAACCTTCATCTTCCAAGAGGTTTGAACGGCCTTGTCTTTTTACATCTAACAGAATATCTCTAACTTTATCTTTATCTACAGAAAACGTTTTTATATAATCGTTTTTTATATTTAGCCATTTACTAAATCTATACATGGATTCAAGCGCTCGTATAGCAGGTTCGGCATACATAAAATGCGGTACACCGCCTTCTGACAATATTTGTTTATTTTCCAATCCTTCAGCTAAACCCATCAAAGCTGCCAACACGGTTTTACCTGTATTTTTAGATGTCCTAATTATTGTTTTAGCTAATTCATTATAATCCAAAGTTGCAGAAGGAGTGCACATTGTAACTACCGAGCCAACATTTTGGTTAGATAAAACTTCTCGGAGAACCTTTTCAAATCTGTTAAAATCCGCATCACCTACAATATCGACGGGGTTTTTTGAAGAACCATGAGGAGGAATGACTTTTGATATAATATCTTTAGAATTAGAAATATCAGCCATTTGTATTCCGTATTTAGAACAGGAATCTGTTGATATAATTGCAGGTCCACCTGCATTAGAAACAATAACAACACCTTTATCATTTACAGGTAAAGGTTGTTTTGAAAAAGCAGTAGATAACTCAAATAATTCTTGCATAGTATCGACGCGAATCACCCCTGACTGTTTAAAAACTGATTCATATATCTCATCTGATCCCATCAATGCACCTGTATGAGACATAGCAGCTTTGGCTCCCTCAGGAGTTCTACCAGATTTCAAAACAATTATTGGTTTTCTTCTTTCAAGAGTAATTCTTTTTGCAATATTCATAAACCTGCGACCATCATGAATGTCCTCCAAATACATTAAAATCACTTTTGTAGAAGGGTCTTCTTCGAGTAATTCAAGAATATCATTTTCATCCATATCAACCTTATTTCCCATGCTGATTACTTTTGAAAAGCCTATCCCTTGAGCCATTGCATCCTCAACAGTAGCTGCACAAATAGCACCACTTTGAGAAACTAGGGCGATTTCACCATATTTGGGAGTAATTTTTAAAAATGTCAGGTTCATAAGATTTTGTTCTGTTAGGCTCATTATTCCAAGGCAATTTGGCCCTATTATCCGTATTCCATGATGTCTCCCTATTTCTTGGATTTGTTGCTCGAGTTTTGCACCCGATTCATCCACCTCTTTAAATCCAGCTGAAACAATTATAGAAGCCTTGATTTTTTTCTTACCTATTTCCTCCATAACAGACGGAACAATTTTACTGGGGGTTGCTACAACTGCCAGATCAACATCTTCAGGTATATCCAGAACACTTTTGTATGCTTTTATTCCAAATACGGAAGAACTAGATGGGGTAATAGGATAAATTTTTCCTCTATAACCATTCAAAATATTTAAAAAAATGGCTTTTCCCACTCCAGGTTTTTCAGAGGCCCCTATTATTGCAATAGAAGAAGGCGAAAGAAAGATATTTTTTATGTTATCAGTACTCAATAAAAAATTTAGGAGTAGATGGTTATAAAAATATTAACAAAAAATTTAGTTTTTATATAATAAATTATCAGTTAATTAAATGGCTATAAATGATATTATTTCAGAAATTGATGTTAACAAGTTAATAAATGATCTCCAAAGATTAATCAAAATCTCAAGTGTTTCTGCAAGGAAACAAAACTTAGAAGAATGTGCCAATGAAATTGTAAAAATTATGAAAGAGATTGGAATATTTGCAGAATTGATATATTTAAATAAAAATGAGAAAAATGAAGCCCCTCCAATAGTATATGGAGAGATAAAGTCCAAATCAAATCCAAATGGAAAAACAATTTTGTTTTATAATCACTATGATGTCCAACCAGAAGAGCCTTTGGATCTGTGGGAATTTAGACCCTTTGAAGGTATCGTTAAAGGTAATAAAATTTTTGGAAGAGGTGCTTCTGATGACAAAGGCGAACTAATAACAAGATTAAGTGCAGTGGAATATTTTTTAAAACATACAGGAGACGTGCCTGTCAATATAAAATTTTTAGTAGAAGGTGAAGAGGAGATAGGAAGTAATAATATTTCGAATTATATAAATAAATACAAAAACAAATTAAAAACAGATTTAGTTATATGGGAATTTGGATATATCGATCAAAAAGAGCGTCCAATAATAAGTCTAGGTATGAAAGGATTATTATATGTAGAAATGACCGCCATAGGCCCATCAAGAGATGTTCATTCAAGTTTAGCTGTGTTAATTGAAAATCCAGCATGGAAATTGGTTCAAGCTCTATCAACATTAGTTAACAAAGATGGAACAATTTTAGTCAAAGATTGGCATAAGGAAGTTAAAAAACTAACTGAAGAAGAAGTCAAAATGATAGAAAATGAACCAATTGATGAAGAAAGCTTAAAAAAAGAATATGGAATAAAAAAATTTGTCAATAATATTAGTGGAGTGAATATCAAGAAGGCACTAACAAGCGAACCATCCTGCAATATTTCTGGATTGATTTCAGGATACACAGGAAAAGGAACCAAAACAATTCTTCCATCCAAGGCATCTGTCAAAATAGATTTTCGATTGGTTCCGGATATGGATCCAAAACTTCAATTTGAAAGATTAAAAAAGCACCTAGAGGAAAATGGTTTTGGAGATATTCAAATTACAAACTTTCATGGAGAATCATCTGGCAGAACAGAAATAAACAATCCTTATGTAAAATTAATTCAAGAATCCGCCAACAAAGTATTTGGAGATTCAATAATTTCCATATCTTCCGCTGGTACTGGTCCTATGTATGATTTTATAAATATACTAAAAGTTCCATGTATATCAATTGGTGGAACGTATATTTTTTCGAGAATTCATTCACCCAATGAATATGCTAGAATCGATTTACTGGAGAAAACTACAAAGTGTATTATTACTATTATTAATAATATTTCAAAAAATTGACTTTTATAAGAATTTATTATTCTTACTTATAAGTATGAAATGAGTTTTGTTTATATTGGGTTTTGAATATCACTACAACCATCATATAACGGATTGGAAAAAAAATGTAGTAGAAGCGTTAAATGAAAAAGAAAACATAAAAGAAATTTCAGAATACGCTCTGCACATTGCAAGAATCATTAACTATCCAAATCTGAGTATTGATGGTCATATAAAACAAATTGAAGAAATGGGAGAAGAACTAAAAAGAAAAATAAAAACTCCAAAAGAGATGAGACCTACATATATTATTGAGAGATTCAATGAATTTTTTTTTATGGATAAAAAATTTCAACCAAACGTTAATGATTATTATAATCCTAATAATAATTATTTAAACGTAGTATTAGAAAAGAAAACAGGAATTCCAATAACTTTGTCAATAATATATATCCATTTAGCAAGTTTTTTAAATTTTGAATTACAACCAGTAAATTTTCCTTCTCATTTCTTAGTAAAATACACTCTCGATAAAGAGTCAAAAGAATACATAATAATTGATCCATTCAATAAAGGCAGAATTATGGATGATTATATACTTCAGGATTTGCTAAATAAAGTAAATCCCAAATTGAGTATCTCTGTGTCTAATAGCATATTAGAGAAAGCAAGTACCTCTCAAATTTTGATCAGGCTGTTAAACAATTTAAAGATTGGATACATAGAGGTAGATGATCTTCAAAAAATTGAATTGATAAATGAAATGATATTGTCGCTAGACAGGTTTAATCCCGAAGCAATAAGAGATAAAGGAATGGTTTTATATAGGTATAAGAAATTCAAGGAATCATTACAGAACTTTTATCAATATGTTGAATTAAATCCTGAAGCAGAAGATATAGATAAAATTTTAGAATTAATAAGACAGATTAGGAATACAAAGTAAATGATAAATTCTAAATATCGGATATGTTACTTAATTGATACATAGTAATTTAGTAACTAAGTTTCGCTATTTTAGAATATGTAATGATTTTATGGTAATAGTAATAAAAATTTTTTATTTGGGGAATAATAATTAATTAGTTACATATTTTTATTTATTTTAAGGTATAATTCTTTAGCATTTTTTCTGGCTTCTTCAGTAATCTCCTCATTAAAAATAGTATTACTTAAAGAGTCCAAAACTATTTGCCATTCTTTTACACTCAATAGAACACTCTTTTTATCAGCAGCATTATCCATACCAATTTTTTATGTTTCTGTTATAAAACTCTTTTACAATTACTAATAAAATATAATTACAATTTAGTTTAATCCAAAATAATAATTTTGACTCTAATTTAAATATAAAATTAGTTTTAAGATTTTAGTTAGCAGAGCAATACAATTTAACTGCAGCAGTATCATATCTTTTTTGAGATAATATAAAATCCATGGGATGAAATAATTAGTGCGGCCAAAGACATTTTGGTAGCAAATACCAAATTCCATGGGGTATGAGGATTCGGATAAGGCATATACAAGGCATCCAATTTCAACTCCCCTTGAATCAAATCGGCAGTAATTAATGCATTCCAGATAATAAAATTATAGAAGAATTCATATATAGAAATTATTAGTATAACTAGAACAACTAACTGAAGTATAGTTTTCATACTTTTTGGAATATCTTTTACCTTATCTCCACCCAATTTAGTAACACAATACCACCCCACAACAGATACAATCATAAGATAAGTTACAAGCTTTGCAAGCCCTTTAAATGGAAATTCGGTATTGACCAATACTTCACCAATTATTACATTTCCAGTATTCAAATATTCATTTAGACTTATATAAATAGAATAAAATGTAATTACAGTCATTATTATTGCACAGATATAAAAGATGACAAGGTAAAATCGCCTAGAAAGTAATTCATCTCTTTCGACTGTTAGATTCATTACTAAAATCGTTCGAATATCAAATATATAAAACTGTATTTGAAAACGTTAGACCCTACTGATCTTTCTAAAAACAATATTAAATTATAATTGAAATCATTTACAGGTTTCAAATATTTTTAAAATTTTATATAGATCATTTTCAGTTACCAAAGGATGAACAGGCAATGACAGAGCATGATGCCAAGCCCAAATAGTATTTGGCAATGCATCATCAGAAACAGAATCAGAATTATTATAATAAGGTGTTTTATGTACTGGAGGATCGTAATATACTGTGGCGCCTATACCTTCATTAATAAGATGGTTTTTGACCAGATCTCTTTGATCTTTATCTTTAAAATTAACAGTAAACAGATACCAATTAAACTTTTTTTCCATAGTTTCTTGTGGCAAATTGATAATAGATTGCATTTGTTCAAATTTTTTTAATCCCTCTGATAAAATACCTGCATTGTTTCTTCTTATTTTTAACATTTGATCTAACTTTTTCATTTGAATTTTTCCAACACCAGCACTCAATTCAGGCAATCTTAAATTCAGGCCAAATAATGCAGTATCATATCCATGGACCATTCCATGATTTCTAATCATTTTTAGTTTTTCAGCAACATCATCATTATCTGTAACAATAGCTCCTCCTTCGCCTGTAGTAATTACTTTACTTGCATAAAAACTAAAACAACCTATATCACCCAAAGTCCCTGTTTGTCTTTGGAAATAAGTGGACCCTAATGACTGGCAGGCATCTTCTATTACACATATTGATTGTTCCCTCGCAATAGAATTAATTTCGTTCATATTGGAAGGATGGCCATAAAGATGAACAGGAATAATGGCCTTAGTATTTTTATTAATCTTTTTTTCCACATCAAGAATATCAATAGTATAATCTTGTTGGTTAATATCAGCAAAAACGGGTTTGGCACCAGCTGCAATTACAGAATTTGCAGTGGCTACAAAAGTAAAAGAAGGCAGTATAACTTCATCTCCGGGTCTTACACCAATAGATAATAAAGACGCATGTAGCGCAGAAGTACCAGAATTAACTGCAATTACATGTTTTACATTAATATACTCTCGTAAAATACTTTCAAATTCTTGAACTCTTTTTCCCCCATTATTAGCAGGAGAAGTTAATATATTTTCTTCAAGTATATTTAACAGTTCTTGTTTTTCTTCAACGCCTAACCAAGGTTTGTTTATAGGGATCATTCATTTAGTTATAAAGAAATAACAATATAAAAAGTAGTAAAACGATTTAAATTTAAGTTTGGATCAATTGCGAATATTTATTTTGATTGTTTTTGATTAAAGTTTTGTACAATACACTCTACTATTTTGCAAAATCACATAATAAAAAGGCATTAAGGTTATAAGTATTTTAAAAGTTTAGACATTTAATTGTTTTGTCTAAATAAATATATTTTATCAACATCTTAATGTTCTTGTAAAACAGCATATATAATATACACTTTTAAGATTACATGAGAACTTGGTATATTATATGTTAATATGTAAATTCCTATAGGGTATTAGTTTGAATATCGGCTACATTTCTATAATTATGTATCAAAATATAATAGAGGGAAATAATAAGTAATTTTGGTGCAGATGTGGCAGAGTGGTCATCCTAAGTTAAAAATACTAGGACCACAGTATTGCGTCGGCCTTGAGTTAACATCAAGGTTGATTAAAAGTAAGCCGATTCGCCTATGGCGAGCAGGAGTTCAAATCTCCTCATCTGCGCTATAGTTTTTATCTTTAAATTTATGTTCTACCTTCTTTGAATGTAATTCCGTAATCTGCCTCTCTAATTTATCAAGAACAGATTTAAAAGCTCTTAATGGATCATAATCATCAGAATGAGTATGTATCACCTGGGTTTTTGTAATCAACCTTGTCCTAATTGAACAAAGTGATTTATGTTTCTCAAAATAAATTACAACAGATTGTATATCATTCAGTATTCCCTCTATTTTTTTTACGAATTTCTCCATTTTTTGAATTATTTCGTTGCGGACACCCACATCATCAAAATTGGCAGTATAAATTATAGAATCAGTTTTTTTTGGCAGAGATGTCTCCAATATATCTTTAGAAGTAATAATGCCTACAGGTTTATTGTTTGAAACAACTATCAATTCATCACTGTTTTTAAATTTATCAAGATTATTTTTAATAATTGAACCACTTTCGACAGTTAAACCAGTTCTTACCAAATCTTTTACAAGAACAGATCCTGGTGAACCCGTTTCATTATGACTTGAAAAAATTTTTAGTATATCAAGTAAAGAGATAACACCAATGGTAAAATGGTTATTGTTTACAACAGGCAATCTGGAAACATTATTTTTTCTCATCAAACTTAATGCGTTATTCAAATTTGAATTCTCATCTATAACTATAGGACTGGACATTATATCATTGACTTTTAAATTATCTAGTTCAACATTTAGCACAAGATCCTTATCAATAACTAAACCAACGAATTTTTTATTATCTACAACAGGAAGTCCGGTTTTTCCAGTGTTTATAATATAATTAATACAAAGTTGTAAATCATCAGTAAGCTTTAAGATATGAGCATCATTTGATAAAAAATGTTTGATTTTTGATGTGGACTGAAAATTGATATTAATAAAATCTTTATAATAAATCATTCCACCATATTTGTCATCTAAATCAACAACCGGAATTTGTTTAATGGAATGAGTATGCATTAAATTAATAGCCTTTGGCACAGAATCTTCCACTGAAAGAGTAGGAACTTCTTTTCGTATCAAGTTTAACATATTAATCAATAAAACAAGTATTTTATATTAACTTAAAATCCTTTTGTAACTTATAAAGCACTATGAAAAAATCCTTCGCAGTAATAATTGGAATTTTAATAATAATAATAAGCATAATAACAATAATAAATTCTCCCTCGGATACTACAATATTACTACCGACCCCATTTACTGAAAAAAACGAATCAGCAATAAAAGGGATAGCAGATAACCTGGATTTCCCTACAAGTATAGGTATTTTACCTGATGGTAGAATTATGATATCAGAACAAAAAGGAAATATAATATTTCTTAACAATAATGGAACTGCATTAAACAAATACAAACTAGATGATAATTATTTTAATGAAGGTGCTGGACTACTGGGTTTAACCATTCATCCAAAATTCCATGAGAACAATTTTCTTTATGTTTATTATACATATAAAAGCGGTGAAAAAATATACAATAAGATATTGAGG
>JBNJLU010000055.1:0-8228 GCA_050591185.1 Candidatus Nitrosocosmicus sp. | reverse complement strand
CTTTTGATTTCTATATGGATTCACTTCCTTACAACAGCAGAAGTGTAACCCATGTCTGTAAGCTATAATGTCACCTATGTGTGTAAGTGTAACAACTAGGTATTGGTGGTCATATACCATAGGCGTAGAACAATTGCAGCATCAAGCACATATATTGGACAGGCATTGCAGGCATTGAACTTTTATAATTTTATCCACCTAGACGGCCAATATCCTTATTTATCCATGCATTAATAATAGAGAGACAAAACTATCTACTAACCCTATTGAAAGATTGAAAATTATCTTTTGTTAATTCTAAATCAGTAATTTTACAAATTAAACCATTAAATTAATAAATTCCATACACAAAAAACAAGATACACCTATTTTATGAATCATACATTACATTGCATATAAATCCCCTTCCCACTCACCATCATCATGATTGAAAGGTTTTGCAATATTTTTAGTGCTTTACAATTAATATATACCCATCTTCCTGAGAGAATTGATTTGATGAGTTACTCAGAGTAACTCATTTTTATCCATCGCGATCCATTTTTTTATGTATCAGAGCAAAGAATCAAATTTGGAAAATAGTGACGATTGTTACATAAATACTGCTTTGTTGCCTAATTATGAAAATCGTCTTTTAATAATTCTTTTTTAGTATTCTTATCCGGAATTCGTTAACCACCAACGCTCACCTTTAACTAAAAAAGTCAACGGCTGAAAGGAAAATTGAATTAGGCGACAAAGCAATAAATACCATAATTAAAACGATAATAATACTTGTACGCTTTAAAGTAATAAAATTAAAAAACTGAATAATTAATGTTCATGCCTATGCTTGTCTACATGAACATGTACATGAGAATGGGTTAAATCACCGTGACGATGAGAATGATAGATTTTTTTTAAGGTGGCATATAAAACAGACAATCCAAATCCCAAAGTTACAAACATAACAATAGTGGGCCCTGAGGAAGAATCCAAGAAAAAGCTAAAATACATTCCAGAAAATGAAGCAACTATACCTATAACAACAGATGACAATATAATATTGGTAAAATTATTTGAAAGTAACCTTGCAGAAATTGCGGGTCCAACTATTACTGCAGCAAGAAGTGTCACGCCAATAGAAGACATTGAAGATATAATGATCGTTGCTAAAACAAAGGAAAACAATAATTCAACAAAATAGGTCTTTATTCCACTTATTTTTGCGCTTTCGTTATCAAAAAATGTAAACACTAGTTGTTTATGAAACAAGAAAAAGAACAGTCCTGAACATACGGTAATAATGATGATAACGTATAGGTCTTGATCAGATATAGACAAAATGTTTCCAAATAACAGAGATTCAAAATTTCTGGTATAGCGATCTGTCATGCTTACTATTAAAACACCAAAAGCAAAAATTGCAGTGGTTACAAGTCCTATTGCGGCATCAGGTTTGATTTTATTTCTTTTACTAATTTCATGGATAACAAATGAAGCTAAATAGCTCCACAGAATGGCCCCAACATAAAAATTCATTCCCCCAATATTACCTATTATGGCGCCACCAAAAGCTGCATGGGAAAGCCCATGCCCAACATACGCCAGTCCTCTCAAAACTACGTAAACACCAACCAAACCGCATATACCTCCAAGTAGAATAGATACAACGGCACCTTTTATAAAAAAGTCGTATTGAAATGGTAAAAGAAAATCAACCATCATCTTCATCAGTTAGCGCTCTATAGTCTGTAAGTCCAAAGGTTTGTAAAAGTGTTGTTTCTTTGAGAACATCACGAGGGTAACCTTCTGAGATTATGCTCTTGTTAAAACACACCACCCATGGAGACCTTTTTGCAATATTAGTTATATCATGAGTAGATAAAATAACAGTCATCCCATCATTGTTTAAATTTTTTAAGATTTCAAATATTTTTTCTCTTGATACATAATCCAATCCAGTTGTAGGCTCATCCAAAATAAGAATTTCAGGATTTCTTATCAATGCCCTACCAAGAAATACTCGTTGTTGTTCACCTCCAGACAGTTCTCGGATATGCCTATTACCATAATTACCTAACCCCAGGATTTTCAAAATATCTTTAATCTGTTGTTTTAACTTTTTATCAATCCATGGCAAGTAGCTTTTATAACTCCATGAACCCATAGCTAATACTTCTTGAACAGAAACAGGAAAGTTCCAATCAATTGTCTCTATTTGGGGTACATATCCAGTTGATGGAATATAATGTAAAGGAATACCTTCGGCATCTATAAACTCCACATCACCATGCCAAGGTTCATGAATACCAGAGATAATTTTTAACAGGGTGGTTTTGCCTGCTCCACTTGGACCTACAATAGATACAAATCGCCCTTTTGGAATTTCCAAATTAACACCTTCAACAACATAATCATGATATGAAAAACCAAATGATATATCAATTAATTTTAGCAAAGAGAAGGTACTCAATATCCATCAATGTAAATCAGAGTATCTATTTAACATTTTAAAAAAATGAAAAAGGTAGATATTAATTTAATGTATTTCCAGGATTCAAAGCATTTAATTTCTCAATATTTCCCCCAAGAGGTATTACCATATTTTTCATATTTTCAATCATCATACCCACGTAGGTATGATTGTTATCATCTACGTTACCAGGAAGTGCATCATCTCTCAATGTTTCAACTATAGATACGTTAGATTCTTTTGCTATTTGATCTACAATTTTGTTTGAAAATACTTCAGACGCAAATATTGCGGGTACCTCTTCATTTTTAATCTGATCTATTAGTTTTGCAATATCAAGAGGGGATGGTTCTGAAAAATCTGAAGGCTGAATGGCACCTATCACAGTCATATTGTATCGGGGTGCAAAATATGCCCAGGAGTCATGATATGTTAAAAGTTTTCTGTTTTCTGCAGGTATTGTTTGGACCGAATCAAATATTGCTTTATCTAATTGTTTTAAAAGATTATAATATTTGTTAGCATTCTCTGTATAATAAGCAGCATTATTTGGATCCATTTCTATTAATTTATCACGAGTTAGATTAACAAATTGCATTGCATATTCTACATTTAGCCATAAATGAGGATTTGGATGACCCTGTTCTTGGGGAAAACTAAAATCGAAAATCCAATCAGCAGAATTAACAGTATTATCACCAAGCTTTAATAATTGAATATTTGGATTTTTTTTCAATGTTTCATTAACAGCTTTTTCAATATTATCCTCAAGGAATAAACCATTCATAATAACGAGATCCGCTTTATTTAATTTTATCACATCAGAAGGCACTAATTCGAATGTGTGTGAATTTACGCCCTCAGGTACAAGACCTGTTAAAGTTATTTTATCTCCACCCACATTCTGCACCATATTAGTTATAGGAGATACGGAAGTTACAACTGAAAGGGTTTTATTTAATGCGTAAACAGGGTTTATTTCATTTTTACCACCAAATCCAATATTTTCCAGGATAAGAACTGAAAAAAAAACTATTGAAAACGCAATAAAAAACATACGTTGCTGTTTTAATAGTAAATCAACACAATTAGCCATAATTTGAAATACTGAAACAAAGAGATTAGTTTTTTTAGAGATAAACAATAAACTGCATCTTAAAAGATATAAATAGACTCTGTTATATTTTTCTCATTCCACTGAAAGAAACATTTAATATTTTTTTTCTAATTATTCCAATAATTAAATATATTATATTTTTTATATCAAATACATATTGACCAAGCAATCGAACTAGTAAACCACCATCATCGGGCAATTTTGTACATCCTCCTATAACACTATTTATATTTAAATTGTTTAAAAGCATATTAATATCATTCTTGATATTTGCTATCTCATTTTTAGGCAACAATATATAAATATTTCCTAATATGTCATAATCATTCATAATACCAAAAGATTGAATGTTTTCTTTTTTAGGTTCTATTTTTGCGATATCAATAAAACGTATTTTATTTTGATGATTTACAGATTTAACTTTCATATAACATATATCATATTCAAAAGATTCATCACTTGCAACTCTCCCTGGGGTCAATATTTCAGAATATATACATGTGGCAGTATCATGAACTCGAATATTAGAGACCTGGTAATATTTAGAATTTTTAAATGGTATTATCTGATCCGGAATATACTCCAAATAACAATTTTCATCGATATCCAAATTTATTATCTGAGTTCCAAAATTTTTATTCATTTTATAAATTCTTGTTGCACTTTGAGTAGTAATATGAGATTTGGCTGATTTTTTAAGCGTAATATCAGTTCTATATCGATCGCCTTGCAGTATTCCACCTGATGGTGAAATAATATAAACATATGCCATTTCAGGGCAGGTTTCTTCAAGATAAAGAGCACGCTTTATACATAATGGAACTTTATAGAATTGATTTTTTATGGATGTTTTGTTATTGTATTTATCTTTCTCTAAATCTAATTGTAAAATACCAAGTTTACCAGATATTCCAACAGATAATTGTTCTAATGGTGTATCGTATTCTAATATTTCAGATGGAATATCAGCAGGCGTACAAAAAGAAAGATCGTAATTACTCATTAAAATTACCGTTATTATGCTAAATTTTTATCTTAGATTTTGGAGGTGCATTAAATAATACATCTTTAATAACATAATCTGTTGCTTCTCTGACACCTTGACCAGTCTTACTGTTAACAAAAACAAACGGTTTATCACGTCGTATAATCTTTGCATCTCTTTCCATTACACCAAGATCAGCACCAATAAAGGAGGCAATATCAATTTTATTGATTACCAAAAGATCACATGTTTCTATTCCAAGGCCACGTTTTCTTGGGTACTTATCTCCTCCGGAAACATCAATAATGTAAATAAAATAATCAGCAAGTGCAGGGCTAAAGGTGGTTGTAATATTGTCACCACCACTTTCAATAATTATTAAATCAAGGTTTGGGTGTTTGATCTCCATTTCTTCTACAACTGATATGTTAATTGATGGGTCTTCCCTTACAGCAGTGTGAGGACATCCACCTGTAGCGATACCAATGACTAGATCCTCCGGCATCAATCCTTTTTCAGTAGCAAGATTTTTCCGCATTCGCTCAGCATCTTCCTTTGATACAACATCATTAGATATAATACCAACATCATACCCCTCGTGCTTTAGGATAGGAACCATTTGTTCAATTAACATTGTTTTTCCTGAACCAACCGGCCCCCCTATTCCAATGCGAGGAATTCTTGAAAGAGACACAGAAAAATATATAAAAAAATTAAGTAATAAACATTTTGGAATCCATCTGTTCATGATGTATTTGAATTATATCCAATTGTGGAATAAATTGCCACATGCTAGAATAAGATCGGTTAACATTATTGATTACGTTTGATAAAATCACAGGTTTCATTTCGTGAATAATTCGCTGTCCATCATAATGTTGAATAATGCCTAAACGTAATGCTGCTCCGACTACACTTATGGTGAAACCATAAAGCAACATTAAACCTGATCTCTCTTTTTTTATATTCATAGCATTGCAAGATAATGCGAAAGATACAGGATAAACACCTTTTGCCGATCCGTCTTTAATGTTTTTCAGATAAAAGTTAACATATTCATTATTATCTGTAAAAGAAGAGATACATTTTAAAAGTTGAATTCCAGATCTTATTGAAGCTGATCTAGTTTCTTCTATCAATCGCATAAAATAATACATATTATCTAATTCTAATAGTGTAGAATAATTATTTTTTTGAATGCAATTGTATACATTACCGATAACAGAACAATCTGTTGGTCCTACTTGTTGCGATAGATATGCTCTAATAAAATCAAAAATATCATTATAAGTTAATTTTTTATCTTTGTTTTTATTGTAAAATAATAACTCTAAACCATTTGAATTGGTATATAATCCGGTCGGAAAAAAGGAATCGGATAGCTGTAAAAAGCTAATATCATCTAGTGATATAAAGTTGTCATCATTCTCAATGTTCATGAATATCGAATCCTTGATCAGGTTCAAAAATTATGTTATCAGTTTTTATAACAACATGATCCTTTAAATGAGATAAAAGCCTTTGAAAAAGGTCTATCTCATCTATACTCTGAATTGGAAAAATGATTTTGTTTTCTTCTAATTTCAAAGGTCGGTGTAGATTACCAATAGTATGACCTATTTTTATTGCTATGTTTATCAAATCAGAATTATTATTTTGTCCAATGTATTTAGAAGATAATGAAATTTTTAAACTTAATACTGCCACAAGTTCTGGAGATAATTCTATTAGTATCATTTTAGCAGTATCCAAAAAAACTACATCGCGGTCCTTAAGCCGGCTCCTAGATGGCAAAATAAATCCAATATCCGTACCTTTGTCTGAAGTTTTCCTCATCCTGACTTTTTCTGACTCTGATCTTTGGATTATTACATTTTCAACAAGATTCTTTTGAAATAACTCTTCATATTTTTGATTTAGAATTGGATCCTTTTTTATATTTCCTAAAATAGATGTAATTGTCAACATAAGATATCATATAATTTCATCATTACAATAAAAACAATTCATTAATTTTAATTGTTATTATTCACATTATCTGAAGTATAGATAGAAGATGAATTAATATTAGGTAAATCGATATTGGTATCGGGACTTATATTCCTTAATTTCTTTACAGATTCAATCATATTTAATAAATTTTGAGTGTAATCATATTTGCCATAATTTTGGTAACCATCCGGTCGAATTAAAGCAAATATAAAACCACCATTAGATACTTCAATTGTAGAACCTACTTCAAATTTTTCACACACTATACAATTTTTAACCAAATGGACAGGATAATCCAAATTAAGATGGGATTTTGGATCTATCAATCCGGACAAAGAGGATATTTTTCCTGATTTTACAACTGCATGTCTTATTTTTAATGGATCGATTATAAGCATAGATTCTTTTTCAATATTAGATTTTTCAACACAATGACGAATTTTCATTGTTATAATTACCTTCTCGAATCAGCAACAGATTGAGGATTAAGATCATCAGCTGCAAGATTTTTATCTATTCTTAATACGGATTTTGCCATTTCACCTGATGCTTGTAAAGCCATTGTTTTAACCAAAACAGGATCTAAAATACCTATTGACACCATGTCAACAATCTCACCGGTATCAATATCAACCCCATAGCCATCAGGAGAAGCTTTGGCAGTCATCACTTTTTCCAGTCCATTAAATCCAGCATTTGTTAATATCTGTCGCATTATGCTTTCTAGTGCAGAGGTAACAACCTCAAGACCAACCTGCTCCAATCCTTTAAGTTTAAGTTGCTTAATTTTTTCAATTAGATGTAACTCTGCTGCACCACCGCCTGGTACAACCCCATAGTTTAATGCGGCTTCTGCAGCATTTATTCCATCAATTGTTGATCTCCATCGTTCTAAAGATATCTCTTTAGTAGACCCAGAAATTAAAATAGTAATAATTTTTTTTCCTAAACCATTTTCTAAATAAACTATTCCAATGTTCTCATCTTCATATATTTTTTCAGAGGTACCAAGAATATCTTTATTTTTCAAATCATCTAAATTTCTCACTGGTTTTGCTCCGGTATATCTTGACAAATATTCTATTTCTTCAGTTGAAATGTGGACTGCAAAAATACCTTTTGATACAAACAGGTCTTCAACTATTTGATCCACTTCAGGTGATGCAATAAAAAGAGTATTTGCCCCAGTTTCAAGAATTGCATCAACTATTCTTTTGGACTTTTCCAATCGATCATTTTCCATTTTAAGAATATCTTGATATTTACTATTCTCTTTAATCCAAGATTCCTTAATAGGTTTTAAATCTAATTTCAATATTAAAATTTTTGCATTATTTACATGATTAGGTAATTCTGGATCCAATCTTCTTCTCTCTAAAATAACTCCATTTACAATTTTATCATCCATATCAGTTCGTCTAACTACTTTAATTGATTTATCAAAATCATATGTATCATCATAAATTGCATCTTTGCCTGCAGACCTTAAAGCAGAAACAACCATTTTATGTAATACATTCCCATCTAATTTTGAAGATAAACTAGTTTTTACTATTTGATCCAGTTCTATTTCATCTAAACTGATTTTTTTTGCACTTTTTTTTAACAAATCACAAGAATGTTTTACTCCACTTTCTATACCTTCAACAACTTTTGTAGGATGAACAGCTAATTCACGA
>JBNJLU010000054.1:0-8301 GCA_050591185.1 Candidatus Nitrosocosmicus sp. | reverse complement strand
CCACGTCTGACTAATGAGCGGTTATAGGAAGGCCAGTGAATCACAAATAATTAATCAACGGAATCCCAGCTAAATAGATTGAGTTAGGCGACAAAGCAGAGTTAATCTATACATACAATTATCCAAAGGAATGGTTGGGAAATAGAATTGTTGTAGAATATGAGGTTATGGTTAATACTACAACGAAAAACTTTGTGGATATATCAATTCTTAATGATCGTAATAAGCCAGACATTTCATCGAATGCAAAAGACAAGGGGAAAATTTAGTTGGACCAAATAGGGGCATAGAACAACTACAGTCCTCATTATCTGTAACATATAAAACGAATGTAGGAATGGCTACTAATGGTGAAGAAACATTCTGTTTCCTAAAACAAATTGATCCTAAAGAGTTTGTAACACATTTTGATTTACCTGAATATAAGATGAGAAATAATTCTGACCATTCACAACCCTCCAAATTGATAAAACCATTAAAGTACAATATAGATCAACGTAAGACTGGTCTCATAGAGATGGACTATAGAACGTATTCTCATCTCCTTTTTAATTGTCATAGCATTATGCGTGATCATCAAGGATTACATGCAGATCAAGCATTAGACGAAATGTGTAAGATCATATATACAAAGATCTATGACGAAATATCTACTGCGAATAATAGCAACTTTAGATTTCAAAGTTGGATCTATAGTAGTGCTGAAGAACTTGCTTCATCAATACGTACCATATATATAGAAACAAGAGAACGCGAGCTTACAGAATTAGATCATCAGATAAAGGGATACTCTTCTTCTAGAGGTGTATTCCGTGAAGAAATTAAACTCAATGACTCAGTTATAGAGACGATAGTCGTAAAAATACAAGGATATTCCATTATTGACACAAAAATGGATGTAAAAAGAAGAGCTTTTGAACAATTCTTGCAGGGTAAAATTAGACAGTCGATGAGTTAATACTTCACTCCTGATCCAGTAATTCGATTGTTGGTTGGTATTGTAGATCCCAATGAAAATAATCTCATTATAGACCCCGCTTGTGGAAGTGCAAGAATATTGACAAAGTGTCTTGAATATGTTCGTGAAAGACATATATTGCCAAATTATGGTTCAAATAGTGAAATAGACAAGAATTTTCGTGAGAAGCGACTATACGGCATAGAAGTATCACCACAATTATGTCGGTTTGCTATGACCGATATGATGATGCATGGTGACGGTCGTTCAAATGTTAGATGTATAGACGGTTTAGGATATTGGGAGGTTTTTTCCGACATAGTAAAAGGTTCATTTAGTATATGCATAACCAATCCTCCTTTTGGTTCAAAAATAAAGGATCCTAATGTATTGAGACGATTTGCACTAGGACACAATAAGAATGGGAAAGGATTGATAAAGAGTCAAAAAAAGGAAGTTTTATTTTTTGAAAGATGTATTCAACTGCTACAATCCAATGGCAAACTTGCTACAGTATTACCTGAAGGTTTACTTGAAAATAGCAGTGATATTTATATTAGAGAATATTATAGAGATCAAGCAAAAATCATAGCCATCATAAAACTACCCTAACATACATTCATTCCCTTTGGGGCCAATGTTGAGACCAATATATTATTTCTACTGAAGTGGAAACAAGATGAAATTAAAACAAACAATTATAATGTTTTTATGGCAAAAATATCAGATATCATTCTGAATGTATTAACACTAAATCAAAAGACATTATACAAAATGCGAAATTGAGCAATCATTAAATAATTAGGTCGATATCTACCAACTAATTTATGAACAAAGGATATTAGCACGGCTTAAAGGCATTAGCGATAATGTATCTGCATTTCATATAAAAATAAGTAATGAATACAGGATTCACATTGGGTATAATATAAACTTTGTATTCATGTAATCTTAATTTATCGGCTCCAGAAATTCATCTTACTTTGATACAAAAGGCAAAATGAATTAATTTTAAATTTAATCCGTCTTAATACTAGTACAGCACAACAACTCAATACATATTTGTTTGTGTACTACCTAGACCATATGATAGAAATTTGATTAATAATCCATTTACATTGATAATTGGACTTGAACAACAGAATGGCAGAAGGTCGGCTAAAGATTCATTGTAAAATGTATAAAGAACGTTCCTATTTCTTTCCAAGATAAAATAATCTTAATATTTTCCATATCAAAAAAGGGAATTATATGAAATGATATGCAAAATATATAAATATTAATAATAAACAATATATGTTTATAAAGTTTCGATTTGTTGAATTTATATGAATTTACTATTGCATAATAATGTCAAAGTAGAACACCAAGCCAAAAGACTTTTTCATAAATTAGAAGAAATTGATAATGTATTTCATAATCAATTGATTTTATTAGTTGGCCCTTCAAAGAGTGGGAAGACATCCATTTTAAGAGAAATAAATAATTATAATGCGAATAAATACATCTACATTAATCTTGGTTTATCACTTAGTAAAATGTTACTTGAGTTAACAATACAAGAAAGACGTAGTAATCTAATGAAAATTTTATTAAACTTTATATCTAAGCAAAAGGAAGAGAACATGCTAATTGATAATATGGAAATACTTTTCGATTCTCAATTATATATTAATCCAATGAAATGTCTGATCACCTTAAGTAAACTGAAGAAAATGACTGTTGTTTCTTGGAGTGGATTATATGAACCTTCCCAAGGTATATTAACATATGGAGAAATTAATCATCCCGAATATCAAAGCCACAAGATTAAGGAGACCGGGGCCGAAGTATACCTAGTCAATGGGTAAAAAGCCTTGAAATATTCTGAATTAATAACTTTTGATCCAATTGATACTGTGATTCAATTAAGTGAATCAAATATAGAAGCAACTGCAAAAAAATTAGTAAAAAAGTATATGATATCGAATAAGGTATCCACTCAATTAACAGACATAGTTTTTCCCCAACTTCAGTATGCTAACCCACAAGATAATAAAGGTATAATTATAGTGGGAAATTACGGAACTGGAAAATCTCACTTAATGTCTCTAATTACATCTCTAGCCGAATATCCTGATTTATATAAAGAGGTCAAAAATGAATCTGTTTCGGACAAGGCAAAAGAGATGATATCCGGAAAATTTAAAGTAATTCGTATTGAAATTGGATCTACTAAGCAATCACTCCGTAATATAATCTGTAATGAGCTTGAACATCACCTCTCGACAATAAATATTAGTTTTACATTCCCTAATGTATTTGAGATAACAAACAATAAAGATGCCCTTATTGAAATGATGTCAAATTTTCATAAAGAATATCCTGATTTTGGATTGATACTTGCTATTGATGAATTACTAGACTATCTTAGGAGTAGAGACGACCAAGAACTTATATTTGATCTTAATTTCATACGAGAACTAGGAGAAGTATGTAGACATACTCGTTTTAGGTTTATAGCTGGCCTTCAGGAATCCCTGTTTGACAGCCCAAGATTTCAATTTATGGCAGACAACATTAGACGTGTCAAAGACAGGTTTGAGCAAATAAGGATTTCACGAGAGGATATAAAATTTGTTGTTTCAGAACGCCTACTAAAAAAAAATGAAGAGCAGAAATTAAAAATTCGAAAGCATTTACAGAAATTTACTAAACTCTATGGATATATGGCTGAAACTATGGATGATTTTGTGAATCTTTTTCCAATTCATCCTTCTTACTTACAAACATTTGAAAAAGTATATGTAGCAGAAAAGCGCGAGGTTTTAAGAACTATCAGTTTTGAAATAAAAAAGATGGTAAATACCGAATTACCTGAAGATCAACCCGGTTTACTAAGTTATGATTCGTACTGGAATATACTAAAGGAAAATCCCTCTTTTAGAACTCATCCTGAAATTAGGGAAGTAGTATCGGCAAGTGAAGTATTAGAAAACAAGGTAAAACAGTCCATGGTGAAAAAGCAATACATCCAATTAGCAATTCGGGTAATATTCGCTTTGAGTGTACATAGACTTACAACAGGAGATATTTATAATCAAATAGGAGTAACTTCAACAGAACTTCGAGATGACCTATGCCTACATATACCCTATCCAGAAATAGAGGCCGACTTTCTTAAAACTACAATCGAAAGCGTTCTTACAGAAATAATGAAAACTGTAAGTGGTTCGTATATATCATTTATTTCAGACAATTCTCAATATTTTCTAGATCTTAAAAAAATAATAGATTATGACCAATTAATAGAACAGAGAAGTGAAAGTTTAGATGAAAATACACTTGATCGCTATTACAATGATGCGTTAGCAAATGTGTTAGAATGTGTAGAGATTCCACAATATGTACAAGGATTCAAGATTTGGGAACACGAGTTGGAATGGTTTGGACACGGAGTAACCAGGAAAGGTTATCTTTTCTTTGGTTGCCCAAATGAAAGGTCAACCGCCCATCCCCCTAGAGAATTCTACCTTTACTTTCTTCAACCATTTAATCCCCCTCCATTTAAAGATGAAAAAAAATCTGATGAGGTCTTATTTAAATTGACAAATATTGAAAAGGAGTTTGTTGATGTTTTAAAATTATATGGTGGATGTAAAGAGATGGCAGTAGCATCTTCTCCTGGCACAAAGGGCATCTATGATGAAAAGGCGCGAAAATATCTCCAATTGATGACAAAAGAGTTAAAGGAAAATTTCAACAAATTATTTGAAGTCTCATATATGGGGGTTACGAAAAAAACATCTGACTGGGTAAAGAGTAACAAAATAACCCATTTTCCTTCTTCAATATTTGCTACTAATCACTCATTTAGAGAATATGTAAACAATCTTTCATCGCTCTGCTTAATTTCGCATTTTGACGATTTAGCACCAGAGTATCCAAAATTTTCAATGTTAGTAACAGATCTCAATCGAAAGGAGTATGTTCTTGAAACTATAAGATGGTTTAAGACAAATGGGCAAAAGACAAAACAAGCTAATTCAATATTAGATTCACTAGAACTCTTGGATGGAGAACATTTACAGGCAAATAAATCAAGATACGCCAAATATTTCTTAGAGTCATTGGAAAAAAAGGGTAAAGGTCATGTTCTTAACCGTGACGAAATTATTCAAGATATTCATGGAATAGAATTAGATAAAAAATACAGATTAGAACCTGAGTTGGTAATAATTATACTAGTAGCCCTTGCATATTCTGGCGAGATTGCAATAAATTACTCAGGCAAAAAAATTGATGCTTCCAGTATAGATGAACTAATGAAAATGAATATTATTGAATTGATTGAGTTCAAGTATATAGAGCGACCAAAAGATTTACCGTTAAATTCTTTAACCATTTTATTCGATCTTTTAGAGATACCCAATGGCTTAATCATAAATCCGGAAACAAGAGATATTGCAGTTACAGAACTTCAGAAAAAAATCTCCTATTTGATAAGTATAATAATAAAACAAGAAAAAGATCTACCCGCCACTAATTCGTTTTTTGGTTTTGTTTTTTTAAATGATGAAATAATTAAAGAGTATAAAAATACTCTTTTGGATTTAAAAAAATTTCTTGAAAAACTCGAAGTATACAATACTGAAGGAAGATTAAAAAATTTTCATTATAACTCAGAAGAAATAAAATCAATGAAAAAATCCTTTGATATACTAAAAGATATAGAGCAAATTAGTTCATTTATGCTTGTATGTTTATCTTCTCTTACCTATCTCACTACTGCTCAAACTCTTTTGCCAAAAGACAATGTATGGGTAAAGCAAATTGAAGTTGAAAAGGAGAGAATATCAAAAGATATCCAAAATGCAGAGTTAAAAGGACAATTTCTAAATAATTCCAACATTTTAGATACATTTTCTGATTTAAAGAATTCTTATACTAAGGAATATATTCAAATACATAACATAAAAAGATTAAGCAATGAAGGAGACAGAAAGAAAACTGCTTTAATTAAAGATCCAAGGCTATTGAGGCTACAAAAACTATCAGTTATAGATTTATTACAAAAATCTCAATTGATAGAATTTCATAATAATCTTTCAATAGTTAAATCATGTTTCACTCTTTTTGACAAAGATCTAGAGAAGGAACCTATTTGTCCATACTGTAAACTTAAACCCATAGAGGAAAAGTTAGAATTAGATGTAAATATCCTAATTAACGATTTAGATGCTAAACTTAATAATATTTTAGACTCTTGGAAACTCACGTTAATCGAAAATCTCAATGATCCTGCCATTCAGGAAAACTTCAAACTTTTAGGAACCAAAAAAAGACAAATAATATCAAAATTTCTCATTGAAAAAGAACTTCCCAAAGAAGTGGATAATGATTTTGTCGAAATATTACAAGATGTTTTTGTAGGTTTCGAAAAAGTTGAAATTAAAATGGATGAATTAAAGATTACACTGGCCAGAGAGGGGTTACCTTGCACAGTTGAAGAGTTCGAAAAGCGCTTCAAGGATTATATGTTACAGTTACTAAAACACAAAGATCCTAAAAAAGTTAGGATTATCTTTGGCTGAAAATAGTGAATACGAAAATGAAACGATTCACATCGAGTTAGATCAAATTATGAATTCGACAAATAACTTTAACAATATTCTTTACTCAGATAACAATTGGAGAAACAGTATAATCAAACAAATAAGAGAACAAAATTCAAATATATTGATTATAGCAGATCAAGATAAACTCATTTCTTCTGACGAGGATTTACTTTCAGAGATTCAAAATATTGGCTATAATAGTGTATTATTTGAGGATTCAATCAAGTTTAGGTATATTTATGAATCAAAATATCGAGATCAAAGTTTTTCTTGTTCATCATCATCAGATTCCACCTCGACCCTTGTTTCAAAATTAGTTGTATTTTGCATTTGCTCTGTTGACGAAGCAAAGAAAAAACTACCATTTGATATAATTAAATCTTCTATTGATAGTGGAGGCAAAATATTGTCTTCCTCTATTTATAAAATATTTCCAAAATTAAGCTATCCAGTTCTCGAAAGGATAGGAGTATTTTATTTTGATAAACTATATGATAGCTATAAAGATTATAATGGTCCGTCTTTAAGTGATAGACTTACAAAAGAATATGTATTAAATAATGTATTCGAGATAAATATTCCCATTATCAAATCATCTTCAAAAGAGCTTGTAAGAACATTGCTATCTTTACATTATAGAGGTATCCTATTGCCTAAAAATTTAGCTGATTTTATTGTAGATTGTCTGTATCAAAGTGATAAATTTAATGATTGGCCATTAAAAGATATTGTACATATTCCAGAAAAATTCTTTAAATATCTACAGGATCAATGGATGAAATTTATATCATCCATAGAAAACGAATCTAATGAAAAATACTTGGTCAAGGTACCCTTTGAACAAAAAGACATACGGATATATCTGGATAATCTCTTTTTGGAGGGTTATATGTATCCAGTAGATGTTCTGAATTACAAACTGTTCCCGGAATGGACACTTGTTGGTATAAATATAGATAAAGAAAAACACATCTTCTCCAATTTACAAAGTTCGATTACCGACATTGAACTTAGTATACCCAACAGAGATTCTAAACATATTCATTGGCAAAAACATGCAATTGATTGGGCCAAGCTCTTAGTCTCATATTATAAAGTTTCTGAACATAATCAACAAAAATTAATGGAGAGGATGGAAACTTTGAGAGTAAAACTTGATAATGAGTTTGAAAAATGGATGGAAATAAAATATTTTACATTATCCAGTATGCCATATATTCCAAATCCTATAATGGTTCATCAAATATCAGAATTTCTTGGAAGCAATCTCAATAAAAAAATTGAAAAGGATACTAAAAAGAAAAAAATAGCCCTTTTGGTAATAGACGGATTGGCATTAGATCAATGGCTTATATTAAGAGAATACATAATGAATTCACTTCCGCATTTAGAGATGGATGAAGGCACGTTATTTGCATGGGTACCAACTATTACCAGTATTTCTAGACAATCAATTTTTGCAGGAGAATCACCATTCTATTTTGAAGATACTATTAATAGAACAGATACTGAGAAAAATTACTGGTTAAAATATTGGCAAGATCAAGGGATAAAAAAGGATGATATATTTTATGACAGGAACATCAAATTGAGGAAAGCAAACGAAATAGACGTTATAACTGCAGATATCAATAACAAGAAAATAATAGCCCTTGTAATAAATACAATTGACGAAATATTACATGGTTCAGTATTAGGGAAAAATGGAATACATCATCTAATAAAGTTATGGATGGAAAATGGACA
>JBNJLU010000053.1:0-8323 GCA_050591185.1 Candidatus Nitrosocosmicus sp. | reverse complement strand
GTAATTTCTCTCACAAGTAAAATATGGATTTTAAAGAGATTACACTTTTAACATTAAGTTCATTAAAAGAACGGAGAACTCGAAACATACTCACAATTTTGATGATAACCATGGGTTGTGGCCTACTGGTGTCCCTTAGCAGTTTGACTCATGGTCTCATTTCTTTTGTAGAGCAAAATTTTAAGAAAATCCTGCCAAACCAACTAATAATTTCAAATTCGGAAAAAATCCAGCAGTCCAATTTAGAAAACATCCAAAACAAGCTTCAGGTTCTGTTTGATCAGAATTTAACCATGATAGAAAAAAGAATCCCTTTTAATAATAACACTATAAAATATTTGGAAAATATAAGTGGAGTAGAGTCAGTCGATCCCGCATTCCAAGGTATGACAGTCCTTAAAAGTGGTAATAACTCAGAAATTTCCAATGTTATTGCGACAAGTATCAGTAGCTTAAAAAACATTATTCCAGACATTGGCTACAATCAAGCGTTACAGGAATCTTCAAAAAAAGAGAACTTTATAGTAATGCCCCAAAAACTGAGCAAAACTCTTTTTGTCCCAAGTGAGGATAAAAGCAGCAGCAGCAGCAGCAGCAGCAGCATAACCATCCAAGGCATCAATCAGGATAACATAATCTTGTCACATCCAATGGAGTCAAACAATAACGAGGGGGATAATTTTGATGTGATAGCAACCATCAATTCAACTGGAAATCCAATCATAGACAATTCGGTATTCATTGAAACAAACAAGGGTAGAGAAATCCTCAATAAATCTAACGACTATGACTTGGTGTTTTTGACTTATGACGACATTGGTAAGGTGGATTGGATTGTTAAAAGCATTCAAAATCATTTTAGCAACCAGGTTACAATCCTAAACTCCCTTGAAATCATAAAAACCCTGACCAAATTTATTGTCGGGGTCTCTACGTTTATTTCAAGCATAGCGGTATTCTCATTGATTGTTGCGGCGATAGGAATCATTATCACAATATACACATCGGTAGTTGAGCGCACGAGGGAAATAGGAATAATAAAGGCGCTTGGGGGAACAAACAAAACAATATTAAGTATGTTTTTAACAGAATCTGCCATACTGGGCATAATTGGCGCAAGTATAGGAATCCTCTTTGGGTTTTTGGGCTCACATGTTCTTTTAAGCTCTTTTTTGTTTTTTTTAAGCTTGCCAATAAAAATCTCACCCATATTCGATATGGCCGAAATATCAAAGATACTCATCACAGTGGTAGGATTGAGTATTTTTTCAGGATTATATCCCGCTTATAAGGGATCTAAAATCTCACCGGTTGACGCGCTCAACAAATGATCACGTTTTTTCTTATATGTTCAAATACCATAAAATAAATACCCACATCATCCATATACCATTATAATCGGAATGAATAACTTTTCTTCCTCCCCCTCCTCAGCATCCTCATCATCAAGCAACATACTAACAAACGATAATGATGGTTATGATAACAATGAACCAAATATAAAAAAAACATTTACCCTTTCAAATAAAATGTCCCCAAAAGGAGATCAACCTCAAGCAATTAATAATTTGGTTTTAGGGGTAAAATCAAATAAAAAAAAACAGATATTACTTGGTGTTACCGGCAGTGGTAAAACCTTTACCATTGCAAACGTCATTTCAAAATTAACTAAAAACGTCCTGGTTATTTCCCACAATAAAACTTTGGCTGCTCAATTGTATACAGAGTTCAAAGAATTCTTTCCCGAAAACAATGTTGGGTACTTTGTCAGTTTCTACGACTATTATCAACCTGAAAGCTATATGCCACAAACTGATACATACATAGAAAAAGATACTGAGGTTAATGAAAAAATTGAACAAATGAGACTTGAAGCAACCTCAATGCTGCTATCAGGCGAGCCAACCATCATAGTTGCGACTGTCTCATGCATCTATTCACTAGGATCCCCAACAGAGTGGAAACAACAGTCGGTAATTATAAAAAAACAAATGAAAATTAATAGAAAGTCGTTGATACACAAATTAGTAAAAATTAGATACGAAAGAAACGATATCAGTCCTGATAATGGAACTTTCAGGCTAAAAGGAGACACCATTGACATAATACCAGGGTATTCAAAGGAGATGATCAGGATAAGCCTCTATGGTGACATAATAGAAAATATCTTTGTATTAAATAAGGACACAAAGGAAACACTTAGGGAAGAGAGAATAATAACCATTTTCCCAGCAAAACATTACCTGGTTGATGAAAACATGCAAAACAGAGCTATTGAATCCATAAAAGACGAATTGGAAAAATGGTTGCCCCATCTTCCCACAGAACTGGAAAAACAAAGGCTAAAGTCTAGAACAAATTACGATTTAGAAATGATTTCAGAATTGGGATACTGCAATGGGATTGAAAACTATTCAAGGCATTTTGATGGAAGAAAACCAGGGGAACCACCATATTGTCTTTTGGATTTTTTCAAAGAAGATTTTCTGTTGGTGATAGATGAGTCTCACGTAACATTGCCTCAGGTGATGGCAATGTTTAAGGGAGACTATTCAAGAAAAAAAACACTCATTGATTACGGATTTAGGCTACCTAGCGCATTTGATAACAGACCCCTTAAATTTGAAGAGTTTGAAGAATATTTTAATAATGTAATTTTTGTTTCTGCGACCCCTGGAAAATATGAATTGGCCAACAAAGACAGTCTAGTCGAACAGGTTGTAAGGCCAACAGGGCTTTTAGACCCATATATAGAGATTAGGGAAACAAAAACACAAATCAACGACCTCATAAAAGAAATCAACAAAAGGGTAGAGAATAATCAAAGGACTCTTGTTACAACCCTAACCAAAAAGATGGCTGAGGACATGGCAGAATTTTTATCAAAAAAAGGAATCAAAGTAAGATACATACATTCGGAAGTCAACGGAATAGAGAGAACTGAATTACTAAGACAACTAAGATCCGGAGATTTTGATGTTTTGGTGGGCATAAATTTATTGAGGGAGGGTCTGGATCTACCCGAAGTTTCACTCGTGGCAATAATGGATGCAGATAAAGAGGGATTTTTAAGAAATTACACAAGTTTAATCCAAACTTTCGGAAGGGCAGCAAGGAATATAGATGGAAAGGTAATCCTATACTCAAATTCCATAACTAAATCCATAAAGGATGCAGTTGTCGAAACAAATAGAAGAAGAAAAAAACAAATCGAATATAATGAGATTAATAATATTGAGCCAAAAACAATCATTAAATCAATCCCACAAAAGGTTTCGAACATATCAAAGTTTGATATAGATTTAAAAACAATGACAAGAAACGATTTGGTGGATTTATCCATAAAAATAGAAAGCCAAATGAACAGATTTGCAGAAGACTTGGAATTTGAAAAAGCTATTGAACAGAGAGAAAATCTTCATAAAATAAATCAAACGTTGCTAAAAATATAAATTTTAAAAGAGACAAAATGGAAAACAAAATAACCATCAAGGGAGCAAGACAACATAATCTAAAAAATATAAATTTAGATATTCCGAAGAATAAATTAATCGTTTTTACAGGGTTATCCGGCTCCGGAAAATCCACACTAGCGTTTGACACAATTTTTGCCGAAGGTCAAAGAAGATATGTGGAATCACTGTCAGCATATGCCAGGCAATTTTTGCAGATAATGGATAAGCCAGATGTGGATTCAATAGAAGGATTATCACCATCAATAGCCATCCAACAGAAAACCACAAATAAAAATCCGCGTTCCACAGTAGGGACAATAACAGAAATCTATGATTACCTGAGGCTGCTGTTTTCTAAAATAGGGGTCCCGCATTGCCCGGAATGTAACAGAGGGATATCCCATCAATCTATTGATTCAATCGTTGAAAGGGTAATAGAAATTGGGAAAAGTCACGATAATATAACGATATTTATTTTAGCACCAATAGTTAGGGAAAAAAAAGGAACGTATGGGAAAGTTCTAAAGGATTTGAAAGATCAAGGATATTTAAGAATGCGAATTGATAGAAAAATAATAAACTTAAACGAATTTGAAAAACTTGATTTAATACCAGGAGCAGAAAAACAGAAAAGGCATTCAATCGATGTAGTCATAGACAGAATAATCCTAGACCCGGAAAACACAGAAAAGGACAGGGTTTTTGAATCCGTGCAAAATGCTTTGAAGATGGGAGAAGGTTTAATGATAGCGCAAGTGGGAGACACAGATCATATATTTTCGCAAAAAAACGCTTGCCCGTATTGCAATATTAACTTTGGAGACATGGAACCAAGATTTTTTTCGTTCAACTCGCCATTTGGTGCATGTACTAAATGTAATGGCCTAGGAATTGAAATAGAATTCGATCCGGATTTAATAATTCCAGACAGAGGTAAAAGCATCCTAAATGGAGGAATTAAACCCTGGTCAGCCGGACAGTTTGTAAGTTTTAGGACATCTATGCTAAAAGATGTTGGAAGAAAATTTGGCTTTAATTTGAACACACCCATAGAAAAAATGAACGAAGAACAGATAAATGTTATTTTATATGGAACAGAAACCAAAATTAATTACAACTATGTTTCAAAATCCAGTGAAAGTTCATGGGAATACTCTGGAAGGTTCAGAGGGGTCATACCCACACTGGAGAAAATATTCAACGAAACAGAATCAGAGTCAAAAAGAGAAGAAATAACAAAGTTTATGAAAGAAAAGCCATGTGAAAAATGCAAAGGTAACAGGCTAAAAAAAGAAGCCCTAGGTGTCAAAATAAATGAAAAATCGATAATGGAAATTTGCAACCTGCCAATTGACAAAGCAATAGATTTCTTTCACAATATCAATCTAACACAAAATGAAATCATCATTTCAAAACAGATTCTAAAGGAGATCAAAAGCAGGCTGGAATTCCTATTGGGCGTGGGGTTGAATTATTTGAATCTAAATAGAAAGGCAGGAACACTATCAGGTGGTGAGTCCCAAAGAATAAGACTTGCAACACAAATAGGATCCAATTTAACAGGTGTTTTGTACGTCCTTGATGAGCCAACCATAGGGTTACATCAAAGAGATAACGCGCTTTTGATTAAAACTTTGTGTAGGTTGCGGGATCTCGGAAATACAGTAATTGTAGTAGAGCATGACGAAGACATCATAAGAAATTCGGACTGGATAATAGACATTGGGCCCGCAGCAGGCATTCATGGAGGTCAAGTAGTAGCATCTGGCAAAATGATGAACATCATCAATAACGAAAATTCCATTACCGGGGAATTCTTATCCGGAAGGAAAAAAGTCATAGAGAATGTTGAGAGAAAAGAAAACAGCGGAAGATTTATCTCGATTTTAGGGGCTAGTGAAAACAACCTAAAAGACATTGACCCAAAATTCCCCATTGGGTTGATAACCGTTGTTACCGGTGTTTCGGGATCAGGCAAATCCACTTTAGTTAATGACATATTATACAACTGCCTGATGAACCATTTCTATAAATCAAAGATGACAACAGGAAAACACAAAGAAATCCAAGGCATAGAGCACATAGATAAAGTAATAGGGATTGATCAATCGCCCATTGGAAGAACACCAAGATCAAATGCAGTAACATACGTAAATGCTTTTACCAAAATTAGGGAAATCTTTTCATTGACACAGGATTCAAAGGAAAAGGGATACAAGCCAGGAAGATTTTCCTTTAATTTACCAGATGGGAGGTGTGATGTTTGTGAGGGGGCAGGGGTACGAAAAATAGAGATGCAGTTTCTTCCGGATGTTTACATAACTTGTGACCAATGCAATGGAAAAAGATACAACACAGAAACGCTTTCAATAAGATTCAAGGGAAAAAACATTTCTGAGGTGCTAGATATGACAGTTGAGGAAGCCTTAGAGTTCTTTAGGAATAACCCGGTCATAGCAAACAAACTAAACCTACTAAACGATGTAGGGTTAGGATATTTGCATTTAGGCCAATCAGCAACAACACTATCTGGCGGGGAAGCTCAAAGAATCAAGTTAGCCTCAGAACTGTCCAAAAGGGACACAGGCAATACGCTTTACATTCTAGATGAACCGACCACAGGTTTGCATTTTGCAGATGTTAAAAAGCTTTTAAAAATTTTGCATAAACTTAGGGACATGGGAAATACAATAATCATCATAGAGCACAATTTGGATGTAATATCTGCAGCAGATTGGATAATAGATTTAGGTCCCGAGGGCGGAGAGAATGGAGGTCAAATAATAGCGTATGGGCCACCTAAGGATATAGTAAGCAATGAGGCAAGCCATACTGCGCAGTTTTTAAAAGACAAACTATCGCAATTTAATTTAAAGGAACAAAATCTTATCAAAATATAAAAGACATGGTACAAAAGAAATTTAAGCAATTTTTATTCTTTATATGCTGTACAATTGGAAACAGAAATTCCAGGCTACAACATAGAACAAACGTATCCTCAAAAGCCAGGTGTTTACATAATGAAGGATACGCAGGAAAAGGTTATTTATATTGGTAAAGCTAAAAACCTTCACAAAAGAATTAAAAGCTATTTTTTGAAAGACAGCATAAAACCCAGAGATAAAACATCCATCTTAGTCTCTAGAATAAGAAAAATAGACTACATAATTACCGACAATGAAATTGAGGCTTTTTTGCTAGAGTCAAATCTAATAAAAAAATACAGGCCAATATTTAACATAGAATTAAAAGATCAGCAAAGGTACACATACCTAAAGATAACTGATGAAAAATTCCCAAGGCTATTAGTAACAAGAAGAAACAGAAACGGGGAGTTCATGGGTCCAAAAGGCGAAATCTTTGGTCCTTTTGTTAAAGGAAGTTCAAGGTTCCTAACGATAGGCCTTTTAAGGAAAATGTTTAAAATTAGGATCTGCAAGCAGTTACCTAAAAGAGAATGCCTAGAATATCACATAGGCAATTGTGACGCCCCATGCATCAACAAAATATCCCAACAAGGATACTATAAAAACATAGAATTGATAAAGAACATTTTAAATACAAACAATGATTTTGACGAGTTTTACCATAAGTTAGAAAAGGAAATGAAGGACTCATCAGATAGAAAGGAATACGAAAAATCAATCCACATCAGGGACACATTATTTCGGCTAAAAAACTTACGATACCATCAAAGTGTAGAAAGCACATCTCATAATAACCCAGTTGAGGAGTATATAGGAATAATACATGAGAAAGCCCAAAACATCGCATATGTTATGACATTGGTCAGTAAAAACGGGGTAATCAACGATATGAAAAAGTATCAATTTGATCTAATTGCAGACAATTCCTCTGAAAGCTTTATTTCCCAATACTATTATTCAAATCCACTAATACCTAACATCATCTATCTCAATGAAGAATTACCGGAGAGATCAAAATTGGAATTAGTTTTAGAAAAAATTTCAGGTCACAGTGTCAAGATAAAAACCATCAACAACATATGCGAAAATGATGTGACACAAGCAAATGATCAAACTTTTAGCCAAGACAATACGGAACCCAACAACTATAACAAGTCAATTGATGAGAAAATTCAAAATAGGGATAAAATAAAGATAATGGAACTTATCACGAATAATCTAAATGTACACATTCAAAAAAGCCACGAGCCGGCATTGGAGGATTTGAAATCATCATTAAATTTAAAAAGAATTCCCCGCATAATAGATTGCTTTGATGTTTCAAACTTTGGTAATGATTTTGCTGTCGGCGCGTGCACCAGATTTATCGACGGAGTACCACACAAAAGCAAATATAGAAGGTTTAAAATTAAGAGGACATCCAGTCAAAACGATTTTTCGATGATGGATGAAATAATCTCCAGAAGATACAGCATGGGCAAAAAATCAAAAATAGATAAAGTTGTAGACCATGGAGTCAAAACGTCAGTTGTAAATAATAACGAAGATTTACCAAACCTCATAGTAATTGATGGAGGAAAAGGCCACTTGAATGTGGCCTTAAAAGCCTTAAAAAAAATCGGATTGGATAAAATAGAATGCATATCTTTGGCCAAAGAAAACGAAGAGATATTTTTGCCTTTTTCAGACAATCCGATAGTGATTCCCAAAAATAAAAAATCACTCAGAATATTACAGCACATAAGAGATGAATCTCACAGATTTGGACTAAACTACAATAGAAACTTACGCAAAATAGGGATTGAACAAAAAGCATCTCACCAATAGTAAAACAAACGGGAACACACACCAAAAGAAAAAGTGTTCACAGATAAATTTTAAACCATCAGGGCACACATGTATACACCACAAAACCATTATCGCGCATTTTGCCGATTTCCG
>JBNJLU010000052.1:0-8418 GCA_050591185.1 Candidatus Nitrosocosmicus sp. | reverse complement strand
AGTACTATTGTCAATGACGAATTTCAAATTGGAGAGAACTGTTTTATCTTTGAAAACAACGTTATTCAGCCATTTGTAAAATTAGAAGATGACGTGATCATATGGACAGGAAATGTGATAAGCCACCATACAACAATTATGAATCATTGTTTCATTGCTTCTCATGTGGCTATAGCAGGAAATACAATAATCGAACCATATTGTTTTATAGGAATGAATGCGACGATAAGAAACAGTGTCAGGATTGCACGAGAATGCGTTATAGGCGCTGGAGCTGACATTTTGCAAAACACTAAAGAAAAAGAAGTATACTCGTCTCGTTCAACCATAAAATTAGATATCACAAGCGATATGTTAAAAAATTTATAAGATATAAAATTATTATTGTTATTAAAATATAAATTTCCATATTAATGATTAATATTTTATTCAGATGCTGGCCCTTCAATGACATCTACAAGTGATATAGACGCTATAAAAAATTACATGCCTTACAACAAATTGAAACTTTATCCCACTCCAATGGTTGGCATAAGGAAAGGTAATGTCCATTCAAGAGTGCTTCCAGGTTGCAAAGTATTTTTTTAAGGGATGGTAACCGACTTTATTGTGAAGATTGGAATCATATTAACATTGAAGCTAGAGGTGATGAAACATGTACAACAGAAAATCCACCGATAAGCATTCTTGGAATAAATTTTCTTGGGTGCCATAAAATTTTGTTTGCAGACAATTTTGCCATATCAGAAATTGGTACCGCCAAAAACCAGGCACCCATCCTCAACACCAAAGGATAAAACAGAGCCAAAAGTTTGGATATTGTACAACAACCAGTAAAATCATTGCATTATTGCAGCATGCATAAACTCATTGACTTTTCCTGTCTGTGACATTGGAGCGGGTTGACCTATTGTGAGAACAGGAATTGGCATGTTGGTCATTGGCACAGTCTGCATCCTTGCACATAAGGCGCTGTAGCAAATCACAAACTTCCTGTGGAAAGACTATGTCGATTCAAAGGTCTTTAAACTAAATATATGTGAGTTCATGGTATTACAAGGGTGTTACATTTGTATTGGAGAACACCTGTAGCACTAGGAGGACAAAATGTTTAATAATTTACCTTAAATATATCTACATCTGATCTTATTTAATTATTATATAGTGCGCCAACGTATAATCTAACGCAATCCGATAGAAAGTTTTTTACCGTTGTTCTGTTGCAAAAAAAGGACAACCAGAAAAAAAAAGAAAAGGAAAGATGTTGAAAATTTTGGAGACAATAATAAATAAGGTTTGATGAACTAACAAAGAGTTTTTGGTTAAACCAGACTCTACAAATCCAAACAAAGGACAAATAGTTATATTCTGATTCACCAAAAGATTGGTTTTGTGAATGCGAAGCTACATCATATACGAAATATGAAATTTTGGATAACACAAAAGAAGTAAATGGAAATTATATGATGTTAAAATCTAAATGTTGAATTCAATTTAATGAGATGAACTGCCAAACTGAAAAGGTTTCAAAGATACTGAAACAATGGCACAAGTTAAAGGATAAAAAAAGGAATTCAGGGAATCCAATAGTAGATGACATTTAAAAAATTGAGGATTGAATGAGCAGTGTTTAGACACCCCACAATCTCTTATCAAGACCTGTTTATTAGAAGATGTACGGAAAATGATATCTCTACTGATGACGAACCAATGGCCGTAGTTGGTTAAGTCAGAAAAACAAGTGGATTGGTTCACAACCTACCACCCAAAAATAAACACCCATTTTCAACACCCCGTGATGAGACAGAACCAAATTTTACTTTATTTATAATTAGTACAGCAAATAAATCACAGAATCAACTATCAACAAGGTTTTGAAATACCCTCATTAATTGTCATTTAAATTTCAATTACCACATTATTTTTATTTTATAGTATTTTCACATCTTTATCATCATAATTTTTCGTAGTGCAGGTATAATTCAAAAACAATCACATAATTAGTCCAATCTTGGATTTAGATGCATTATCATTATTTTTGTTCTTATATTAAACCAAATTCACTTCAGCACAACTGCATATGGACCTGCTTATGGATTAACCAATAAAAATACAGTTTTACCAGATGGCATATTCTAGGGTAATTCACATAAATTTGGTATTTATTGGACATAGAATAGTTTTCGGGTTTTATCAGGCATTATTATATCCTTATATTTACAAGATTATCAAAACATATTCAATAAATAGCAAGTCTTGTCTTTTTAAACAACCACCATTGTCTCATTAGAAACTTGGAACTAGGACAAGATATTTAGGATCGCATATTGTCAGGTTTAGTTGGACAAGAAGTAAATTCAACCACTGTTGTAAGCGGTGGATAGATTGTTTACAGTAAGCAATCCACTAAAGCGTACGTTATACCTTGCAGTGATTGTCAGACCATTTTGACTATAACTACCGTGTTTTCCTTTATTATCATTGTTATGGTCTTTTTTTCATCAAGCACGAAAGTGGTGGTATCACCTATATATCGATATCACACTCTCATAATAATGGATAAAGGTTATGAGACGCACATGAATCGTAATAATGTGAATCTGGATTCATTTAAAGAAACAAAAGAATCTCAACACTTGTCCCAAAGGTTGCAAACTAAAAAAACCAATGTCATTACCAATAAAGTAATAAAATACGAGGATGTCTATGACCTTCTGCAAAAAATACCTGCAGGAAAGGTTTCCACTTATGGAGATCTAGCAAAGGCACTTGGAAATCCTTCAGCCTCGAGAATAATAGGAAGAATACTTGGCAAGAATCCAAACCCGGTTCAAGTGCCATGTCATAGAGTAGTGATGTCTAACGGTAAATTAGGTGGCTACATGCATGGTGTAGAAATAAAAAAAGAGTTGCTAAAAAAAGAAGGCATAACTTTTGTTAATGAAACAACTGTATGTAACTTTAAAAATATTCGATTCGATCCTCAAAATAGCAAACCAAAGTTTAAAAACTGATGGATATTAATACACATACACATTAATAAAATGTAAGGATTTTTCAAGTATCGATCGGTATATGGTAACAGAAAAAATAAATGAAAACGATATGCCCTAGCGCCACAACCCTACATGCTCAATACTGTAAAGAGTTTACCGACTAGCATGAAAAACAAAAGATCCACCTAAATCCATTATGGTAAAGACATCCATTTACATTGAAAGGATGCAGGTATTTGTATCCATAAGAGAATATTTTAGTTTACTTATCGCCCCATTTGTTTAGGATAAGCTACCAACTAAATACTTTAAATAAAAAAATGAAGGAAAAACAGAATTAATTTACTTCGAGTTCTTTGATTCTCTCTGATACTCCTTGAGCTTCTTTTTCAAGGTCATTTCGATACTCTTTTAATAACTCTACTTTTTCCTCGCTGGTCAAAAAACTTCTTGCTTTTTGAGTGCCTAATCCACTGCCCCCATAACTACAACCACATCCCATGTCTCTCACCTCCTCATCCAATCCATCGGACATACGATATATACAAAGCTATGATCTATTTATATATATCGTATGACCAATATAAAATATAACACATGCGAGCAAAAGAAGGCAATGGTGATTGCTGTGACATGAGAGGAATGCTAGGCTTTCTCATTCTTTTCTTATTGTCAAAAAAACCAATGCATGGGCAAGAGCTAGCTAATGAAATAGCTAATAGAAAGGGAGAAAAGAAACCCAGTCCAGGAACAATTTATCCAGCACTAAAAGGTCTCAGGGATTTGGGGTTTATTACCGAAGGAAAAACAGAAGGAAAAACCATAGTTTATAGTTTAACAGAGAAAGGAGAAAATGCACTTAAAATAGCCAAAAGAAAATTCATCAAGACTTTTGTCGACATCTTCCCATAATACAAAACAGAACAATAAAGTTCCCAAATCCATTTAAAATAAAATCTTTGAGAATGATAAAAGCATTAGCCGTTTCCATATCGTAAAGAGAATATCACAAAAACATAGATTCCACATCATAACCGAAATTGAGGTGGGCGGATGGGGTTTTTACTGTTGGTGTTTCTTTGATAGGGCATCATCACAACACATATTCATTAATCATATATACATAGAATAAAAAACCAAAAATATAACGTGATTTCCTACATGAATAAAAAATCAGTCTTATAAGCAAATTGTCAATCATCAAAGGTATAAAATTTTTGCATAATTGTCAAGCGATGAATATATCTTTTCGCCATATCATGGAAGCATTACCTATTGTTAGTAATATACTAAAAATTATCATGTACTGGATAATAGATCTTTATATACCGCATATTCTCACTCCCTGCAAATTGGAGGAACAGATTCCTTTGTTGTGTTGTTTAGTTGTTGCTCGCAATCATATGCAATTGATAAAATCAAATCCTCATCATATGCAGATCCAATAATTTGTACACCTACTGGTAACCCATCACCGGTCAATCCTATTGGAATACTAACTGCTGGTAAACCAATACTGTTAAATATGACTGTGTTTCGGAGTAATGCTTCACGTGTTTTCAAAGTAACATCATCATCGATATTAACAGTTTCTTCATCAAGTTTAGGTGCAGGAATAATAGTTGTTGGAACGATTAATGCGTCCACTTTATTGTGCAATATGGACATAAATTCAGCCCTTATTTCTTTTGCAAGGTCTCTGGATTTTATATAGTCAACTGCAGATATTTTTGTTCCTTCTAATAGCAAATTTCTGACCTCAATGCCATAATCCTCAAATCTTGTCTTTAGCCATCTTAAATGTACTGCCGCAGCCTCTGCAAGCCTAATGTCTCTCCAACTCTTAAAGTATTTTGTAGTATCAAATAGATCGATTTTTTCTTGATAAATTATTGTAGACTCGGATATAGACTCTATAAAGTTGTAGAACAAACGCTCTACTTCAGGGGATAAAACATCAAAAAAATACTTTAGTGGTATTCCAATTACATTTTTTTTATCTCTTTTTCCTTCAATAATTTTTGTATATGAAGATATCTTTTTTTTTGGTTCTGAAGCACTATCTGAAACATTTCTACCCACTATGCATTCCGATACTGCTGCTGCATCCCATACGCTCCTTGTAATACAGCCCACATGGTCAAGCGAAGGCGATAGTGGAAAGACATTGTGTTTACTAATCAGCCCGTAAGTAGGTTTCAACCCTACAACACCACATAGCGATGCAGGTACCCTTATAGAGCCACCTGTATCCGTGCCTAAAGAAAAAAAAGACATACCAGTTGCAACGGCAACAGCAGAACCACCACTTGAGCCACCCGAAATCCTAGACTTGTCCCAAGGGTTATTAGAAGAACCGTAAAAAGGGTTTATGCCCGTTATTCCTGAAGCAAACTCGTTGAGGTTGTTTGTACCAATTAGAATAGCACCAGCTTTCTCCAATCTTGTTATGACAGGTGCATTTTCTTCTGCAATGTAATTTTCCAGTATTTTCGAGCCCGCTGTACATCTCACACCTTTTGCATAAAAAACATCTTTAATTGAAAATGGAATGCCATGTAATGGCCCCCGATAATCACCTTGTTTTATCTCCTTCTCGCACATTAGTGCCTGTTTGTATAATGTTTGCTCCTCACTAACAGTTATGAAGGCATTTAATTCAGGATTCATCTTTCTTATTCCATCCAAACAAATTTCGACCAAATCAACTGGAGATAAATCTCCATTCCGTATTTCATTAGCTACATATTTAATTGAAGATAATGATGAGAATATGTCTCCTTGTTTCATATATAATAAAAATATTTGAATGTCGTGACTATTAAAATGACTAGATATAACAATCAAAGTATTTGAACTCAACAAATAAGAGCATGGTCTTTAACTCCAATCAAAGACATATAAAAAATGCCTTAGGATTATATTTTTTTGCATGTCAAGTTGTGTTTTACCTTCATTTTGTAGCAAAAATGTAATGACTCTTGATGCAAAACATCTTAATTTTTTATATTCAGTCATGCAATTGTTTTGATTCTTGGGCATCATTTATGTTGGTTACTAAACGTTTAGGTTTTTATGGAACAGAGATATGCAATATGATAATTCACCATAATTCTTGCAATCTTTTGACCTTTTCTAGTTAACTGGCCATGCGACTAATGCTGATATAAGTCCCCTATAAGAGGTTCCAGCATATTCAATGGTAATGCTAAACTTAAATATATTTTATGTTGTTAATGATGATCACTCTGTTAGCCACAATATGTTCCCGATATTCGGATTGCTTAAAATGGTATAGTGAATAGCAACCGCCATTTTAAATACAGGTTATTGAAACGGATTTAAATTATAGGGTCGACATAAATTTTTTAGTATCACATTTATCCCCCATCAAAAGATCTACAATCTTAACAATATTTTTTCTATCAAATATCATAAAAACCAAAAATAAATTAAATACACCTATTGCTTAGAATGCAAGTGATTGAAATGAGGATGGGTGTGTATCAATGTTATCTGTGCGGGCTATTACATATCCAGAGCCTTGCGTTATAGTCTCCATAAACCCGTCTTTATCTTTAACCCCATAATGTTCTTTTAATTTAGACAGATCTTTTAAGGTCCAGTATGGGACTTCTTTGCCTGAACCATCATCAATAAATGTTTCAATAACCCTTTTAGTGTCATTTATCAAGAATGTTTTTACCTTTAGATTTACATTTTCCTTATTTGTCAAATTACTAATGAATTTGGGATTGTTATTTTCATCCAAGTTATGGAAAACGAAATCACCTCCACCTAATTGCTTCATCTGATTAAAGTCATATTTTGCATATGTCCCATTAGCAAGGTATTCTAATAGATTTGGATTATTTTTATTAGAAGCATCATACAATACTCCAAAACCTCTCTCTTCAGCGGATTCATTGCTCCCATGACGTCCGGTATTAAATTGCAGAACCATATAGGTTTCAGATTCATACTTACCAATTGGTTCTTCAAAGAATCCCTTTATGTTACCTGTCCATATAATTTCCTGGTTTTTTGCAGATGACATGTCAGCAGTCCCATTACCATGCTCTCTCGCTATTTTCTAACGGGGCGAATTTATGTCAGAGTTTTGTGTTTGATTATGCTTTTGAAAATCCATGATTATTTTTAGTTCTTTTTGAGGATTGACTGGATCAGACATTTCATATGAATAACTTTGGTTGAATTTTGTGTCAGCTATTAATAGGCCATTTTCATCGAAATTATCTACACCAAGTTTATTTTTTTTATCAACGGTGTTTGCTGTACAAACAATGTTAGATCCATTCTTTAAGAATGCAGGACATGGATCAACAACCAATATTTTAAAATATGGGCATCTTTCACCTCCATTGCCATCGACAATACTGTCACCACCTTTCTCTAAAACGGCACTGGTAACATATTCGCCATTTCTTTCTAGAGATGAAACACTAGTGTTAGAAGGAACCGATGAGCAATTGGATATGTGTGTAGTGTTCACCAAAACAAAAGGTTTTTTTAATAAGGAACCCTCAACAATATAATTACTTTCAAAACTTGAAAGTGCTGATAGAAATAGAAAAATAACAAAAGAAATAATTAAACCGTATAAAACTTCATTATATGACAGTCTCGTTTCTTCAAAGGAGAAAGAGTTGGACGACACTGTAAAGTATACACTATCTATTTTAAATATGTAACTAATAATTACATCTAAGATTATAAATTAGCCTGGATCCAAAGGAATATCCATTTATTTTTACATTGTTTCTTTAAAAAAATTAAGGATTTGGCCTAGAATTTGCCCTATAATTTCACCATTTGGATATTGTGTAGATGCGTTTTAACACAGGTATTTCCGCTATTCATCGTATCTATAAATAAGATGTTTTGCTTTTCTTGCATGTCTATGCTCCCGTATGTCCGCAGTGATTGTTGATTTGTCTGGCGAGGCATCACTTTCAGCTGAGCCAAACTGAATAATGTTACTGTAAATGAGCCGTTTTTCCACTGAATTTCTGAACGAATTTTTCCTGCTATAACATTTTGAATGTTGTCATAACCAAAAATGTGTGTTATGGCGTCAATGCATTGGTGTAAATTCCACTGTAATTGTTGCAGTGGAGTTTGTAGGATAAACCTCTTTTTTTTGCCAGAAGTTAGCAGAGAATATTTCAATTATGCAAATGCGTCGGCAGGATTCAAACCGATTGTTGATGCAATTTCGGTGGCAAAAACTGTTGCAGCATTATTTTCTTGCAATCATTAGTACATTAATAGAATGAATACAGTATTCAGAGTCGAATAAAAAAAAGGTGTTGTTAATCTATCCTGTGTCTTCTTCGCCCGTGTCTTCTTCGCCCGTGTCTTCTTCGCCCGTGTCTTCTTCGCCCGTGTCTTCTTCGCCCGT
>JBNJLU010000051.1:0-8433 GCA_050591185.1 Candidatus Nitrosocosmicus sp. | reverse complement strand
ACAAGATATCCGGTCGCATTTTCATGATAGATAATAGTCTTGTTTTCTAGTGTACTGGCATTTGCTTCAGTATTATTATAGTTATTACCCATGCTGCTTACCAAGGTCATTGTTGCTGTTGCGGTTGTCTGTTGAGCATAAGCGGACTGGGCATTTAATGTATATGAAAATGGTACTATGAAAAACAATAACAACAATACTATAACCATTTGTTTCATAATAAATGGAATATTCTTATCCTTGCTTTTAGCTATTTATAAAGCAAGCATAAATTCATGTTGGCAACAACACAGGACATGACTGTTAAACCGACCATTTACAGTAAATAGAGGAAACTAAAAAAAGGTAAAAGAAAAAAATCGCGAAAGAGAGGGGAACAAACCAAGATAAAAAGGACTTGTATTTCTCTTCCAGCCATAACGACAATGTATATTTACACACAAGAGTAACTTTTTTGAGAATCGATCATTACAATGATTTTTTATTTGAAAAATTGTGGAAACTAATCATGATTAACTTAAACCAAATGTAGTAGACAATAACTAGTGCATAAAAATCCTGCTATTACTGGCACTTAATTAGTTTTGGGATAACAATGTTGGTTTGCTCAAACACCAATCTCTTTATCCTTTTTCTCTAGCAAAGTCTTTCTTAATTTTATTGGGATGTCATAATATGCAGCTAAAGCTATTGCATCTGATGCGCGATAGTTTCTCAATATCAAAATTTCTTTTTTTCTATTTTGAAAGTATAGATTTGCACGCAATAGGGATTCACTTTGGTATATTCTTACTTCCAGTAAAAGCAAATCATGCATAACTGCAATTTCTTCAACTAGGTTGTATATTGTAGGTATGGCATTTTTTTGTCCTTGTTGAAAAAGAGCAATATGCTGAGCCACCTCGCCTGAGAAAGCAACAATTGGGAATTCAACACCATCGACAGATTTTAGAACAATAGCACCCTCCAATCCCATAGAGTCAAGAAATCCAATATTGTTTATTCTAGCTTCTACGTAGTCTGAATTATCTTCTGGGAATAAACGATCAGACATTTTATTTACCTTATAGTTATATTCATCTTAATTAAGGATAAAGGTTCTGGGGTTACGCTTGTAGAACTCAATCCTGTAATGCATAATAACAAAAATAAAAACTAAATTAATTGTAAGCCTGTCAATAGCGTTTTTTTTGAAGGATAACTTTCTTAAAGGTATTTGGTCCAATTGATGATACAACCGGTATAACATTGTTTATATGGTTATTCATTGTTTTAGATAACCACATTTCAAGACAAATAAATAATGCGATAACTTGTGAACACGTAAGGGAAATCCAAATCCAATATAACAGACACTACAAAAATCAAATGAAATTTATGTAAAGATGCGCAATGCATAACCAACAAAAAAAGAAAAAAATCATTAAAACGAAATGTCATATGGCAATATATGGCAATATATGGCAATATATGGCAATGCAACATATTAACTATTAAGGCAGAGACCATAACCTAACATAATTGCTGCTGTGTCGAAACGTTTGGAGGCACATAGTTTGTTACCATCGAGCCATGATGATGAATCATTAACCAATCACTTTCAAGTTTTTTGAATATGTTTGTAGCAAGTACTCCAGATTTAATGGCATGTTCATATATGGTGCTTTCGGTATTTTCCAAACACACCACAACCGCAATATCGCCAAATATCTTTATTTGGCATTTGTTATCAAAAACTTTATTCTACGGGTATTTTGGAATATTGTCATCCAGCTTTCACGTATCACTAGCCATCCTATAAATGCTCACAGCACCATCACCATGGTCCCAGACCCTCTCCATTTCTTCTATGGATAAACTCTGAAATGCCTTATAGAACCTGTTGTTGACGTCTCTCCCATCACATCATATCCTGATACAAGATAATAACATATTATTGTATAATTACTGGTAGAGTATGGCCAAAGAATCAGGCATTGCCAAATCAATAGGAAAGCAGACAGAGGAGGATATGAAAGCTGCAGATCAATTGCTGTACAATTACCTGAAGACAGGAAAGAAGGTTTCAAAGTCTGAAGCAGGCTATAGGGAACAACAACAACAACAACAATAAAACGAATACCTTAACCAAAATGACAGGGAGCAGCAACCTTCTTGTGACAAATGTAAGTTCAATTTGCCTGCTGAACAGATATGCCATATTGTAGAAGGCAATGTCAATAATGAGAGAGGCATTTCAGAGCATTTTTCTCCAAAAGGTCATGGCATGTTACCGGGAGACATTGTCTGGGATTATGTGAAAAAAAGCGGGGAAAAACTAGATTATAATATAGGTTGGGTAATAAAAGAAGCTACAGATGGTTTCAAATGCAAAGATTGCAAATATTATATGTATTCACATAGATGCTTGCTGTTGAAAGGCAGGTTGGAACCTGAAATGAGCTGTGCGTTTATCGTGAAAACTGGCAACGGAATTAAGGTATAATAGTTTTTTACATCTTAAAGTCACTTTATCCATAAGAATAATTTAAAAATTAAAATTCAGGCATTGCACCTTGCACCTTGCACTTGGCACTCGGGATACATCAAATTTGAGCATCAAACTCATTGACTTTTTAATCCTTGAATTTAAAAATATCATTCATAAGACAACAAAACTAGGATACAATGTAAAATAAGGGCGAGATGGCTTATCAATTTAATTAATATAGTAACTTTTTATGGCATAGGAAAAAAAAGTATTTCCTAAAGCCGAATTCGCATAGAATAAGGATCAAATAATGATCTATAACAACATCATGCTTGTTTTTTCAGAATCTATAACAAGGATGGTAATGGAGGGTCAAAAAAGAATCTCCAAGACAAAAACGGTGAATGCCAAGGGTTAGGTTTTGCCATGATTCTTTTTTGCATTATCAATTATCCTTTCTGCCAATTGCTCTGATTCAAGAGCGTGAGACACAGTCCGTTTATTATCTGGGTTTATGAGTTGTTTTATTGATTTGATTCCCGCATTTGCAAGGGATAATGATCTAATGCGTCCGATTTCTCGTATCCTGCATAATTCCAAAAGGTCGTCTTTTACCATTCCAGCGTCAATCCTTTTTGATAAAGTTAAAAGGATATCGGTTATTTCAACAGACGATGCTGAATTGGGGATTAAAATAACTTTAGCAATTCTTAATGTTGCACCTACTAACCAGTCCATATTTTCCTGAAGAGCTGCAAAATCCCCTCGCCCAAATCGAGGATATAGAGATTCAAAGTTTGTCCTAAATTCGATGTCATCCATATTTAGTTTATCATAAAATGCCATAGAAGTACAAAGACACTTTCGCTCATCCTCAGTCAGTTTTTGCTGCAGATACATTGCCGAGTTCACCATTATCTCCTCAATGTGACCTCTAGCAAATTCCATCTCATCTTCTTTTCTTTTTGTGGTTTTCCACAGGTTTTGAAACTCCCTTGCATGCATTAATGTGTGAATAAAAGATAAGGCGGTAATTTTTCTAGGAACACTCACTCTTAAGAAAAACCCTGAAGAATCAAACTTTGTCTTTGAGAAATAAGATTCTGACGCAAGGAGCATATTACGTATAAGATACCCAGTGCGTGGATTCAAATAGAATCTTATTGTCTCATAACCAAGACTTGTAATGCAAAATGCAACGCCTGATTGGCTGTCTGGTTTACCATTATAATTTTTAGCAACTGTCTCCCCTCTTAAGGCATCCAAGCCTTTTCCAATGGGCCTGTTACTTGCATCATTGCTTTGTTGGTCAGGTCCGTTGCAACTGGAAATCATATCCATATTGAGAAGCTGCTTTAGGTAACTGCGGACATCAATTTTAAAGCCACAGGAAAAATAAAAACTGTTTCTAAAAAAATCATCTATATCTTTGATAGTCGTGTATTTTTGTCCTTTATCGGCATTTCTTTTTATTATGGATAATGTTTGGAACACAAGGGTATCAAGTGTAAATTGACTTTCCACCTTTTCTAAAGGTCTTGAGATAAACTGAATAGCTGATGTTATTGAGGAGGCCATAATTAATGCTCTTCCTCGCGTTTCAAACCCAGGCCTACCAGCTCTACCACATCCATTTAGAAAATCCCTTTTTGTCATCATCTGTTTGCTGACACCGTTCCAAAATGACAGTGAATCAAAAATCACCAATGTTGCAGGCAGATTGACTCCGGCAATAAGGGTAGTCGTGCTCAATAGAATCTTAATCTTACCGGACTTATAGGCGTCTTCGACCAGCTTCCTTTTCTGCAAATCAAGACCGGCATGATGAAAAGCTACACCATTAATCATAGCAGCGACTAGTTTTTCATCCTTTGATTTCATTTTTGAAATATAATTATTCTCAATTTCTTTGACATCAAATGTAGAAAGATAGTTGTAGAAATTCTTTGAGTTATGCATGGAAAACGCCAATTTAGAGGCAATAGACTCTGCGCTAGCCCTATCAGTGGTAAAAATTAGAATTTGGCCGTTTTCTTTAATTGTTTGCTCTGACAAAAACCACAATGGATTTTCAACATTATCTGCTCTCTGAGTAAAGTGTAAATTTTTGTAGATAGCATGAAACAGCAATGTTTCATGGCCCCTTTTTCCAGGAGTATCCATATTTTGGCCAGAGACCAAATTTATAGAATTGCTATTATTGGAGGAGGCGAGGGCAGTGGTGGTTAATTCCTCCCCCTTAGAATGATTTTTCAAGCCAAATTTGCAAATAGAATCGTTAATTGCATTGAGACTCCCATATTTTACAAAAAGATCCCTTGGTTTCAAAGTGTTGTTTGGTATTTTGGATTCATAGGAATCCTTTAGGGATTTGTCAGCAATGCTATTTTTCCTATTGCCTTCGCCGCCGCCACCACCACCACCATAGATAGCAAACCCCACTTCTAAATCAACAGGCCGCCAATTGCTAGTACCATATTTTGCATTGATCCACTTTGCCACATTCTCCACATTTGGCAGGACTGCACTTAGCATGAGGATTCTGATTTTTTTATCAAAAAGGGTTATGACTTTTGTAATGGATGATTCAAGTGTTGGACCTCTCTCGGTATCGCTTATCATGTGCGCCTCATCTACTACCAGCAACCCTATCTTCCTTAACCAGCCATGAACAAATCGAGCATTATTTAAAACTGAATCAAACTTTTCGTAGGTCATCGAAATTATATTAAATTTTGAGTAATCAATGTTGTCTTTTGTCTCATCAGGATTTGCAGAAGATACACATGACCACCCATATTTGTTGTAATATTCAAAGTCGTTTCTTTTTTCTTCTGCGATTGCTTTATATGGAGAAATATATACGACTTTTTGCCCTTTCTTCAGAGCATCAACAATGCGCAGTTGTGCGAGTGCCGTTTTTCCAGTTCCCGTATTTGTTGCAACGATATAATTAAAGGAATAATTGGTAAAGTCTTTATCCAGTATGTCTTTTTGGGCACCGTTAAAATCGGAAAAGCCATCTACATAAATCAGATAATCTATGGCCTCAGGATGAATATTTTGCATATAAAAAGATCTATAAGATTATGCCAATACATATTTTTTAGTTTAATGCAATACTTGCTTTTAGTTTTATTTTTATCTTGGTTTTAAGAATTTCTATCTTGGTTTTAAGACAGATAGCAAAATACCAACACACATAATCACAGCACACACACTGTGTTTTTTTTTCACTATGTGTAGAACTAACAAGAATCCAGATAATTGTTAGACATCTTATGCTATGACCATGGTGTTTCTTTTGGTTTGTTTAGCTGTCGTCTAAAAACAGCTCCAACCATTGGATTTATGATATATGGCATTGTGTGTTTTAGCCAAACACCCACTCTCACATAAAAAGGAACTATTATCTCAAGGCGATGTGAGTTTGCGGCTGCAAGAATAGATTCCGACACCTTTTCCGGTTTAAGCATATAGCCAGTGTAGTTAGGGACACGATCTTTAAATGAGGCATTGCTAAAAAAGTCAGTCTTTACCCCAATAGGGCTCACCACAGTTATGCCTACACCAGTTCCATGCAATTCATGATACAACGATTCGGAGAATCCCAGCATTGCATATTTTGAGGCACAGTACGCAGCTAGGCCAGCTACACCAAAACTTGCGGCAACTGAGGCAACGTTAACTATATGTCCCGATTTTCTTGAGATCATGGAATCCAAAAAAAGTTTTGTGCAGTATATCATGCCCATATAGTTTGTGAACGTAATTGATTCGATGTCTTCAATGCTTTGGTCTTGCACATTACCGAGTATTCCAAAACCGGCATTATTAACCAAAATATCAATAAACCCGAGTTTTTCAAGCAGTTCTCTCCCCATTTTAACAACTTCCACCTTTTTTGAAATGTCACAGGGATAGACAACTATTTCAGATGGAAAGTTTATTTTAAGGGATTTTTCCAGATCTTCCAATTTTGTTTTAGACCTGGCCACCAGAATGATAGTTTTTGCGCCATTCCTTGCAAAATCTATTGCGGTTTGCCGTCCAATTCCAGAGGAAGCGCCTGTTATCAGTACAACCTTTCCTTTGAATTTGTTTCTGTTACTACTTTTGTTTTTTATATTCAAGCGAATGCAACCCTGTATACAGAAAAAGGAATAATCCATATGTCTATATCTTTGTTTTTAAAAGTCTAACTCAAAATAATTATTACACATAATGCGAAAATGCCATCATCTCATTATCGAAATCGCAGCACAACCGGTATAAGAGTAGCCTACAAAGCCTCAGGCTACTGTATGTCAGTCATCAGCAAACAGAAATGGGTTAAATAAAACATTATCTTGGCATTCATCAAAATCGGTGCTAATTTTAGCTCTTGCCGTATTCTAAACCAATAGAATGCAAAAAATCCGGTATTTGCATTAGTAGGTGATCTTTTATCTTAGCGGATTGCGTCGTTGGGCCCAGTCTATAATTGAACCGTCATACACCCGTACATTATCAAATCCTGCCTGCTTTAATTGCAAATATTTGTGAGATGCCCTCAATCCAGCATGACAATAGCAAATAACTTCCTTGTCTGCGGTAATGCCTTTTTCTTCAAAATCTTTTCGTAACGCTTCTTTATCTTTAATCATTTGCCCATAATCGCCTAATCCTTCTTCCCAGTTGTGCAAAATTGATCCCGGAATCCTTGCCTGAAAATGCTCTTGGGGCGTCCTTGCATCAACTATTACAACATTTGGGTCGTTTTGTTTTTCCTTTATCGTCTGGTCATCTGCTCTTGTTGCATGGTTTATTTTTGCAACAAATTTGGTATCCACGTTTATTGACAAATCTTTAGTTTTGGAGTTGTGGGTAGTAGCACCAGGGGTAATTGGTAATCCTGCTTTTTGCCATTGGTTGTATCCCATATCTAAAAGTTTTACTTCCGTGTGTCCATAGTACATTAAGGTCCAAACGATTCTTGCAGCAGATGGGTCTGGATATTCACCATAGACTACAACAATCTTAGAATCATCAATACCAAGGCTGCTAAAGACCTTTTCTGCTGTTTGAGGGTTTATAACCAGATTAGAACCATTGTCGTCGATAAAAACAACCTGTTCAACATTTAGAGGTGTGGCATTTTTAATGTGTCCAAATCTGTAAGGCATCAGCCCCCTTCCATCTATAATTACAACATTTGGGTCATCCAGATGGGATAAGATCCAATTAGCATCCACAGTTATCGTCATCTAAAGAGAATCAGACGCAGTATTATGTAAACGTATTATATCTTTTTGGACTTTATAGAAATCATAATACATAGGAAGGTGTCCATAACTTAACAAACTGCCCCAATCGATAAATAAAATTGAATTCTTAAAGAATTTTCCATTTTCTGCCCCCGAGAAACAGTCAGGAAACGGTGTTAGATGACATATGCAATGCCTTTAATTCTGGCTATAAATATATCATTCTGGAAGCACCTGCGGGCTTTGGAAAAAGCCCTGTAGCGATAGCAACAGCTTTGAGTCTAGGGTCAAGTTACATTTGCACTGCTACCAAGGATTTACAAACCCAATATTCAAAGGATTTTCCATACATAAATGTAGCAAAGGGAAAAAACAATTTCCCATGTTTAGTAAAACAGGATTTTATAAGAGATGTCACATACAGGTGTGGGATTTGTGTTTCGGATAATCCAGATGAATGTTATCATACAACAGTAGAGTACGGGCCCTGTGTAACAGATGAGTCATTCAAAGCAAATGGCTGCAAATATAGAACATTTGCAAAAGATTACGAAATTAGCAATAGGGGAACAAAAGAGGAACATGCAGATATCCCTAAAGAACAAAAACAACACTATCAAAAGGAATACCGCCAATGGCTGCCAATAAAAAATCTTAAAGAACAAAAAAAGGAGTGGAGGCCATGTGAATACTTTGATCAGTTAAACATTGCATTAG
>JBNJLU010000050.1:0-8490 GCA_050591185.1 Candidatus Nitrosocosmicus sp. | reverse complement strand
TTGGGGTGAGCATCATTGGCGATGATCCCAACTTGGTGACTAATTTACTGAATGAGGGAAATATGGATGCCCTTTTTACAACCGTTGAGTTGATACCTCTCTCCACTCAAGAATCAAATGGGACAAAGAAAGGCAGCAGCAGCAGCATCCCAAACCTCGTGCAACGTTATCCCCCACTCCAATATGTAGGGGATTTGGCGGAAAACTCACCTTTGCCCATTAGCATACCGGTAGAGATACCAAATGGAACCAAAGCAGGGGACTATCCTGTTTTTATGAAGGTATCCTACAAGGATAATCTTAGAGACAACCATGAATTAATTGTTAACGGCACTGTAGAGTATACGCCAGATGTGGATGAAACATCTGCGGGATCGGGGGGGTTTTTTGGCACAGGCATCAGTCCGACAGCGTTGCTTGTTGTTGCCGCTTTCGCAATTGTTATAGTATTGCTAATCATTCGCTCCATAAGAAAGAAGAGAAAGACAAAAAAACTCCGTTCCTTATCCAATGACAGTGACAGCAAGGATGAACTTGACTCACTGTTGAAAAAGTGATTTAAAGTTTTGTGTTAGAAAGACCGCATTATAGAAAGGCAGATAACTGGAAGCAGATATAATGGATGAATAGGTAAAAAAAAGGAAAATAAAAAAAATGAACATTAAAGAAATCTTCACCCTTTCTTTTGATGCAATAAAGGAAAGAAAGGTTAGATCGATTCTTACCATATTGATGGTTATGTCAGGGAGCAGCTTGCTTGTTGCGGTCAGCGGTTTTGGTGCGGGATTTACCGAATTCTTTAACAAGCAATTTAGCAATCTTGCTCCAAACATTTTATTTGTAAGCAGTGTTGTCCAGTCACAAGATGGATCATCTGTTGGAGGATCCGCACCTTCGCCCACACCCAAAATAACGCTAAACCAGGCCGTGGTGAGCAGGATAGGCTCCCTTCCCTTTGTGGATGAGGTTATTCCTTCTTTTCAGGAGACTGTGACCGTCTCCTCAAGGGGGGAATCAAAAAACAATGCTGTCCTGTCTGTTGATCCTGATTTTCTGTCCGTTGTTGCGCCAACTTTGGAGTTCACTGAGGGGTCATCAATAAGAAAGGGGGATCCTTCTGCAGCAGTATTGGCTGAAGACATAGCTTTTCCACCGGGTGAGGCGAATCCATTTGCGCGAATAGGCGAATCAGTAAGAATAACCTATTCATATGTAGACGAGGCAGGTGACACCCAGGAAGAATCAAAGAACTTTGCCGTTAGCGCAATTATGGAGTCAACAGGAAATCCAACAATCGATAATGCAGTTGTAATAAACCTGGATGCTGGAAACTCACTACTTCAGAGAGCAGGGAAATATGACTCCCTGTTCGTCGCTGCGGATTCAGCGGAATTTGTAGACGCGGTGGAACAAACAATAAGGAATGTTTATGGAAACAACATAGGCATTACCACAGTTAAAGCGATATTAGAAACAATACAAGAATTTACCGGTGGAATCACGTCCTTTCTTCTGAGCATTGCCATTATTTCACTATTTGTTGGTGCAGTAGGCATCATAACCACATTGTTTACATCTGTTGTTGAAAGGACAAAAGAAATTGGCACACTAAAGGCAATCGGGGCCCAAAACGGCACAATATTGTCGTTATTTTTAGTTGAGGCGTTAATAATAGGGATCATAGGCGGCTCCATAGGACTGCTTGGTGGGATTGGAGGTGGGTATATGCTTGCGCGTGGAGGGCCTGGGGCTGGAGAGGGCCCCCCACTTGATCCCGTATACCTCCCCGCAGACATGGCAAGGGTTTTGGTAATATCCATCTTTTTATCCATGGTTGCGGGATTGTTGCCGGCATGGAAGGCATCGCGGGTTACCCCAATTGCAGCCCTTAGGTCTCAGTAATTTTCAACAGAATTACTCGGGCCAAACCATTTTTTTTGAAAACCAGTGATAACTGCATTACGGAATCTTTTGGCAAATAGCAGCAAACTTCTCTGGCAGCGTTTCTTGGAGAAAGACCCTGAAATGATGGGTGGGGGGCGCAAATAAAGAAAGGACAAACAAACCATGTCAAACCCCCCCCTCATGGCAGTACCTCCTCTAGTTTGATATGTAAGGATTACGGACAATAAGAGCGAAGAAGACGGATTTGATTTCCCGTAATTCACAGGGCCTTTTTCTGATTGTCGCCCCTTTTTATAAACTTCCCATGCCCAACTTTGTTTTCGCAGACAATCCCATTTTCCATAATTATCTCCCCCCTGGATATCGTAAATATGGGCCATCCCTGTAGCACATAACCATCATAAATGCTATAATCAGATGACGATTTCAATATGTCTGGAGTTACCCTTTTTTTCAAATTCAAGTCAACTACAACCAAGTCTGCATCCGAACCCTTCTGTATGGTTCCCTTCCGAGGGTACATCCCAAAAATTCTGGAGGCGTTGTAACTTGTCAACTCCACCAACCTCTCAACAGAGAGCTGGCCAGAATTTATGCCAAAATGCAGCATAACAGGCAACATTGTTGCCACACCAGGAAAACCCGCAAGTGCAGTCCAAATGTCCTTTTTTTCCCCATATTTTAAATTCAGACTATTTGCAACATGATCTGTGCCGATGGTATCTATAACGCCATTTCTTATGGCTACCCACAAGCTTGCTATATCGCTTTTTGAACGCAATGGCGGCACCACCTTACCCTTAAGGTTATTGTAATCCATGGAATGGGTCAAATAATGGGGGCATGTTTCGACATATGCACTACAGCCTCCGAATTGCTTTTCCAACATAATGGCATCCAGAGAAGCATTTGAACCTATATGGACAAAATACAAACTGGAATGGAGTTTTCTGCCCATGTCCATAATCTTTTTTATGGAGTTCACTTCGCTTTCCGGTGGCCTGCACCTGGACCAAAGATCCAGTGGATTGAAATTGCCGCTGTGATTGCCTGTGTCACCATCAGCATTGTCTTCATAGGCTGTAGCTTTGTTTTTTTTAATCAAATCCGAGTTGATAACATGATCCTCGGCATGAACTAAAACCACGGAGTTGGGCAAAGTGGAGGATTTTCTCAAAACACCGTTGCAAAGATCATCAGACACATTGACATGCTCAGGTAACAATTTATTTTCATAAGGCTCCATATCCATCAGTATCCTGTTGTCAGATGACCCCAGGTTCATGTACAGTTTAAATGAGGTTATGCCCATTTTACTAAGATAAGTGATATCATCAATTTGTTTTGGATTTAAAATTGATGCGTGCACGGAATAGTCAACAAAATGACTGTTTTCACTGGCCTGAAGATGCGCCGCTATTTTTTGCTCATATGGCTCATACAGCCTTAACATGCGCATCATGGTAGTAACACCACCTATTGCCGCAGATCGAGACTCCGTTTTTGAAGCTTGGTCAACAGGTGAGAAAACACCATAATGGACATGGGGATCAACCAAACCCGGCAAAACAAGGTTTTCATGCGCATTGATCCTCCTAGAGTAGATCACGTTATCCACAGAGTTTGCTATTTCTTTAATTGTTCCGTTTTCAACAAGGATGTTTGACTTTACAATTCCAACTTTAGGTATCACGATGTTTGCATTTGCTATCAAAAGGTCGCACGAGTTATTTTGCATTTCAAAGCTCCCGTTTAGAGTAGCCCGTAACCGTTTCAGTCCAGACGCTGAACAGATTGTTTATCTTCGGTGGGTCTTTTACTGATTACCTGAAATCCACCATCCTCCAATGCTTTGTAATAAATCGAGGCAGGTTTAACAAAAAAACCAGTCTCCAAAACCCCAGGTATTTTCCTTACTTCATTTTCCAAATCCAACACGTTGCCAAAGTCTGTGAACATCGTATCCAAAATAATGTTTCCGTTTTCAGTAAGGTATGGATAGCCCTTTTCCAGGGTCCGAAGGGCGGGCTTGGCCCCCATCTCAACCAAGAAACGAATCACGGCAGTGCGTCCAAAAGGAATGACCTCGATGGGCAAAGGCCTCGAAAAAACTGGAACAAACTTTGCAAAATCCCCTATGATAATTGTCTTTTTTGAGGCGTGATACAATATCTTTTCCCTCAACAGGGCGCCGCCACCCCCTTTTATCATAAAATAATCCCCGTCTATTTGGTCCGCGCCATCAACAACAAGGTCCAAAAGGGGAATCTTTGTTTCATCCAATATTTTTAGCCCTTTTCTTTCCGCATCAATTTTTATTTGGAGCGATGTGCAGATAAACTCACAGTTTCTAGCCACCGAGTCTGTAAAACCGTTAACAACCCTAGAAACAGATCGTCCACTGCCCAATCCTATAAGGAGAGAATCGGCACCTATATGATTTGATATGACATCATTGGCGATTTTCTCAAAGCTTTTGTCCAATAAACTCGGGTGGGGATTGTTTAATGGTGTTGACATACAACCACCTGAGAAACTCGGATGCCAGTGTATTTAAATTAATTGCACTACATGGTTTGGGAAATCGCATATGTGCAAGATAAACACACACACACATATGTTGCTGTTTAGCCAGAAGGATTTTCCAGCCTTTTTAGTATTTTCAGAATGTCTTGTTGGATTTTATCGAGGTCTTCCACATTTGGGCTCAAGTCATCTCTTTTTGTGTTTGACCCATCAGCAACAGCATCATCGTCATTTTTTCCGGAATTTGGAGAAACAATTGGAGTGTTTTCGCCAGGGCCTGACAATTCAAAACCGTTGTTGTGGGTTTTACTCAACAAGGATGACATGGAATCGTGGTGGTTGTCTTTGTCTTTGTCTTGGTCGTTTTTTGCGGTTGCCGCGTTATCGGGTTTGAGATCTGCAGGTTTTGTTTTTTGCGATATTGGAGGTGTTGAGTCAGAATTTGGTTTGTTGCCATCGCCACCCTCATTGAAATAGCCAAACCTGTCTGAAAAACTATCCAGTTTTTTGTCCAATTTAGCGACAGAGTTTGACATTAAAGAGTAAAGCTGATCTCGATACTGATACATATCCTGGATTTCCAAAGATGGTTGCAGATTAAAGATACGCTCATCATAATGCTCCAGGAGTTTACCGTACTTTAGCAAAAGCCTATCTTTTTCAAAGGAGTCTATTTTTTTTTCACTAAAGAATTGGTTAACTTTACCTAAAGCCTCCAACGCAACATCCCTCTCAAAAACAAGGTTGTTAAACTCGGACTTTATGTCTTCAGATGCCTTGATTTTGTTTTCCTTTTTTGTTTTTGAAAACCGATTGGCAAAAATGGCACATACAACACCCAGGAAAATGGATCCAAAAACAAGCACAAAATCCAATGCCAATGCCAAGGTGCTAAAACAAAACGTTTTTTTATAAATTAGGAGAATAGCTGTGTTACTTTACACGCCTTTTTATCCAATTGTATTTCCTCATTTTGGAATCTGGATATCCGCATTTAGAACAGGTTTTACCGCGTTTATGAAATGAATTGTGTCCACACCTTCTACATCGAATATGTGTTTTTTTTCGGGTAAACTTACCCATTGATGTAGTGCCTTTCGTCATTTCCTATTACCCCCTATTCCGATGAGACTATTTAAACTGTGGAGGAGAAATAATAACCACATTGTCTCCCCTCACAACTATGTTTCCTATCTCATCTGATTTGCCTTCTTCTAGGATCTCAACAGAACTTTCCAATAGCAAATTCATGTGTTGATCAAAACCCTGTAAATTACCTCTAATAACTTTACCACCTTTTAATTTGATTAATACATCTTTACCGAGGCTCTCATCTAGAACCTTTACAGCCATATCTACTGACAACTTTTTCTACCTATTGTTAATCAATTCAGGCTCTATATTAAATTTATTTTTTTTCCTCAGTTATTCACAGGCAAAACATTATTTGTAATAGTCATCTTTAATCAGCAAGACCATTTTTTCAGCAATACGCGACAGCATCTGCTGTCCCTTTTCAGCTGACGCGTCCGATGGGTTTCCCCATATGCCATTTTTTGTGAATTTTATGAACCCACCAGGGTTGTTAATGGACATATTTATGCCAGCTTTGCTTATAACACCCTCATCACCATTATAGTCACAGTCATCACCATCATTTTTTTTGTCCAAATCCATTCCATTTTTGGACAGGTCCATTCTGACCAACTGAGGACAAATAGACATCATAAGCGATGTTTCAACCTCACCAGCATGGTCAAAACTTTTGTTTAGCATCTGCCAATAGTTTATAAAATAAAAGGATTTTCCTTTTGCGGGGTATACGGATAAGATGTGTTGTCCAACATACTGCAAAAGGCCAATGTTTCCATGGTGTCCATTGATGACGTATATGCGATTAATCCCCTGTTTAAACAAAGATATGCAGACATCCGAAATAAAGTTTAACAGAATGTTATGGCTTATGGAAACATTAAAAAAAGGCTCATGTTCAAAAGACACGCCATAATGAATTGATGGAAGCAAAAAAGCATTGGTATTGTCTGCAACGATTTTGGATATGTGCTCTACAATTATTGTGTCCGTTGAGAAGGGCAAATGCCCGCCATGTTGCTCAAGTGAGCCAAGTGGGACAATAGCCGTGTCAACGCTGGGAAAAGCCTTTGCTTCTGCAACCAACTTTGAAAAAGCATGTTGGTTTAGATTTTTTATTTCCTCCACCATACAATCAAAGAAAAACGATTGTTGATGATATAAAGGCATTTAATTATTTAAAATTCACCCTACCCCAATATACCTCCAACTTGTCGCTTAGGAAGAGTTTTACAGCCTCCAGCAAAGCTACAGCTTCAGCTGACCTGCCCTTGCTTTTTATTGTCTCCAGGGTATCTTCAGGTAAAACCTTGAACGCCTCCTGAATTATAATAGGCCCCTGATCCAGATCCTCCGTAACAAAATGAGCCGTGCAGCCAATTATTTTTGCCCCCCTCTCATAGGCTTGAACATATGCCAACGCGCCAGGAAAAGCAGGTAGCAGCGATGGGTGTATGTTAATTATCCTGTTTGGGTAACGCCACACAAAATTAGGCGTCAATATCCGCATATACCGGGCCAAAACAATAAGATCAATGTCAAACTGGTCTATCAACTGAAGAATCTTGTTTTCAGCCTCATTCTGGTTGACATGATCTATGTGAAAAAAGGGTATAGAGTAGGAGTCTGCCATGGGCTTTAGCTTCTCATCCGAACCGATTATCATGGAGACGTTTGAAACCATCTCGCCCTTTGAAACAGAGTCAAGTATCTTTAGGAGGCAATGATCCTCCTTGCTTACAAATATTGCAACGTTTTTGATTTTGTTTTCTTCATGGAAATGGACCTTTACCTCCATCTTTAGCCTATTGGATAAATCCGACAGATCTTTTTTCACTTTGGATTTATCTATTTTTTGAAAGGAGGCCTCCAAGTGCATGCCGAAAAGGCCCTTTATGACGTTTTGGTTTATCTTTTCAATGTTTCCACCATTGTTAAAGATATATTTTGTGATCTCAGCGACAATCCCCTTTTTGTCCTCACCAACTATGGTAATTTCAACTGATGCCTTACTGTTTCCACTAGGATTATCCTCTGAATCCCCCATTCCAATGCCGTTGACCGTGTTCATTTCAAATGGGGTTTATAGGATTACCCAGAATAAATATGATGCAATGCGCGAGCACAGCAAGTTTCACTCCCCCTTATAAAGGGGGTAAAGATGATGTTATGCCCACTGTTTGTTTCGATATATTATATTTTTTTGTGGTGCTTTAAGACATGTATTGCAAAAAAAATTGTGTTAATGGGATAAAACCCTCCTTCCGGAAACATATACCAAAAAAATGGCAATTTTGTGTATCATATAATGTTATGACCATCAACATATAGAAAAAAAGCAATCAGGTCGGTGTCTAAAATAATCTAACATACTAATATTATATAAAACTATTTCAATAAAGAATTGCAGTTTTCCATAACATCATAATTAGAGAGTATAATGTATAGAAATAGAGATAATAAAATTGTTATTATATTATTTACAATATGATGCCTAAAAGTAGTTTAAGTATAAAGATATTAACTGTGGGAATATTTGCAGCATTGGCGGTAATAATGGTTACAAGCCCATTAGCACTGACCATGGGAGACAATACGGCATTTGCAAGATCAGATGACAAAGGCAATGACGCAGACCAAGGCATCTCAGAAGAACAATACACAGAACAAGACGCACAATGTGTTTCAGGCGAAAGCATAGTATTGTCATGCAACAACATTGCCTTTAAAGACCAATCAAATGAAGGAAACAGTGCGTTAGGCCAAAAAGGTGGAGACGGAAGAGGAGACAGCAATGACGCAGACCAAGACACCTCACAGGGTCAATACACAGAACAAGACGCACAATGTGTTTCAGGGGAGGAAGCAATAGTGTCATGCAACAATGCCGAATTCCAAGACCAGGTTAACAGTGGCAAAAGGGTATTAGCCCAAGACTAAAGACACATTCACTCATTTTCTTTATTT
>JBNJLU010000049.1:0-8535 GCA_050591185.1 Candidatus Nitrosocosmicus sp. | reverse complement strand
AAATGATTAGGTATAGGTAATGGTTAGCTAAAAATCTATCTGTGAATTTATGTGGTTGAGTATACTTGCCACAATCCTTTAGAGTGAGAGAACTGTCAGAGAACGATTTAGAATCTGTTGTAAACCTTATAGCAGACATAGTTGTCAATGAGTTTAACATTCAACTTAAGCTGGATGGATTTGATTCAGATTTACTAAATTTGTATCAGCACTATAATAAAGATAATGGCGGATGCTTTTGGGTTGCTAAAAAAGTTGACAATAATAATAATAGTAGTAGTAATAGCAATAACCAAATAGTCGGTACAGCAGCAATAAGAAACTTAAGGCAACCTGTTTTTACCTGCGAATTAAAGAGAATGTTCGTGTTGAAAAGGTATAGGGGGTTGGGAATTGGGCAGATGATGCTCGATGTTGTCTTTGACTATGCGAAAAAGTCAGGTTATTCAAACATCTATTTATATAGTTCAAAGGATTTACAAACAGCCAGGAAACTGTACTTAAAGAATGGCTTTGTCAGTATACCTCGATATAATGATGATTATAGAGCTGATGTATTTATGTCTAGAAAGTTATGAAGGTAGCAACAATATAGGCGTATCGTGATGTTCATTGGCAACAAATTTGCAATTTTATTAGTTTTTTCGTTTCTCTTTTTGTTTATCTGCAACATGAAATCCATCTTCACTATCGGGAAAATAAACTGACATCACCCTATAGCCGAATTTCTTTTTGATGGTTTCCCTCACTCATACCAAAGGTCATTTCATTATATAGTATAATAAAAAACAACTTTTATAATAATGTCTGTCAAAACATCACAGCAGATACTGTGTTGTCTCAGTAAATCTATTTCAAGCAAGAGGTTGAACAAATTTATTTTTTTCATTCAAAAAAGTTGTCTATGGTAAAGGTCTCGGTTTTTATCGGAACAAGCCTAGACGGATTTATTGCAAGGGAGGATGGAGACATAAGTTGGTTAGATAGCGCTAACAAGAAAGCAACTCCTGGTGAGGACTTTGGATTCAATAGTTTCTTGGAGTCAGTAGACCTAATAGTTATGGGAAGGAAAACTTTCGATCAGGTTATAACTTTTAACGACTGGTCATACAAAGACACTAAAATGATTGTTTTGACCTCAAGGGATATTGAAGTCCCAGAGAAATTAAAGAAAACCGTAACAACATCTAACACATTATCCTCTGCGCAATTGATAAAAGAACTATCTGATCAACCTATTAATCACATATACGTAGATGGGGGCACAGTAATACAAGATTTTTTATCAACAGGATTGGTTGATGAAATTACTGTTACTATAGTACCGATTCTTATAGGAAATGGAAAATCATTTAGTAGGTTATTACCCAACGATTTGTATTTGCAGCATCTGAAAACAACAGTTTATGATTTCGGTTTTGTTCAAAATAAATACAAGGTCAATAAATGAGACATTAGGAAAATAATGGGCTCAAACAGCAGAAGTGCCAAGTCACTTTTCAGCCCTGACTAATGGGGTTTGAGTGTGGCAGGTAAACGGGTTCAATAACTATTTTGGGATTATCATGACAAATAAATTTTATTAAATAATTATATGCAATATTTTGTTTGCGGACATGGTGTATGGATTAGGAGCATTATTTGAGTATAAAAAACAATAAAAACAATAATAACAAACATAATGGCCGGTGATTTCAGCAGACAACAGATTATTTGATGAAGTTGAAAAACCTGAAAGCAGCAGAACTGTATCTGAAGACAATTGCAAGGGGACTGCAGAATGAGAAAGCACGCGATAGGACAAACCAGAGGAGGATTAGCCCCTTTCCAAGCGGCACCGAAAAAGCTTTAATTTAATGCAGAACATATCATTAAAATGGATAGTAAATTAGATCCTTCAAAGTTTTGTAACAAAAAGAGAATGGTATTTATGCCATGTTTTGCAATCGGATTGCTATTATTATTCACTTTGACATCTATTGCTAACATTGTAAATGCTCAGGATGAGAATGTCACTTATTAGCACAACAAAGTTAACTAACAACACATACATGCTTAAAGGTTCAGGAGGAAACATTATTGTTTCTGTCGGACAAGATGGTGTTTTTATGGTAGATGATCAATTCGCACCCCTTACTGAAAAAATCAAACAGGCAATTTCAAATATAACAGATCAGCCTGTAAAATTTGTAATCAACACTCATTGGCATTCTGACCATACGGGAGGAAATGAAAATTTTGGTGAACTAGGCGCAATAATATTATCGCATGATAATGTCAAAAAACGTCTTAGCACTGAACAATTCTCGGAATTCTTTAATCGAACAGTTCCACCACTGTCAGAAAAGGGTTTACCAATTATCACTTTCTCAGATAACATGACTATCTTTCAGAACGGTGACGAGATAAAGGTAATTCATGTAGACAATGGTCACACCGATGGCGACTCCATTGTTTACTTTACAAAGAATAATGTAATCCATGTTGGAGATGACTTTACCGACAAATCATATCCATTCATTGACATATCAAGCGGCGGCAGTATAGATGGATTGATTTCATCACTGCAGACAATATCGTCAATAATTGATGATGAAACCAAAGTAATATCTGGTCATACAGGGATATCCAATAAAACAAAGGTTAATGACCTTGCAAATATGCTAAAAGATGTGCGCCAGAATGTCAGTCAAATGATAGATGACGGAAAATCTTTGGAAGAAATAATTTCATTACAACCCACATCAAATTACGATGAAATCTATTATGAACATAGCACAATAAAACCAGAAGACTTTGTAACACACATATATCAAAGCCTCACCAAGAATTAGATATCAATAAAGAGGTTTGACAAAACAACTCCTTTCATTTCTGCTTGTTCGAATCAATAGAAAAACAGGACTTAATGATCTTTTTCGGATATATCCTTTAATGACTTGTTCCCCAAAAAAGTTGAATAGGAGACAATTGCCTTCAAGTCGTTGTTTTGTTGTCTTTCTGAAATACCATTGTATTTCATAAACTCATAGAATCTGAGGGCAAGGTCGGCATTTTCCTGGTTTGAAAGCGATTTAACTTTATTGACTGTAGTAGAAAGATTTGCTTGCATCCTTCATGGGATCCCCTACATTTCAATTTCCTTTAAACAAATTAACAGTACTACATCAAGTATATGAGCCCATGTGGTCAGTGGGCAACCAACCAATTTTTTTCCATAAATATTATTTTATCGTATAATGGTTCCATTATTAATGAAATATGCAATCCTAAAGACATTCAGGTAAGCAATGGACCAGGTGGGATGAGATTCAGGAATTAATGGAATCCACATTAAGTGATTGCTTATTGCCTTCAATAACCTCTTATTTGCAAGGTATCTCATTTTGGCATGAAACTGTGGCAGTGAGAAAGAAAACACCGCCCTAGTTTTTTGTATGGCGATCAATAACCACACACATGTTTTTAATTGTATTAGAATAAATGAACAAGTAAGTTTTTTCCTGAAAACTGTAAGTTAACAGTGGATTATCCTGAACATTCAGCGTGAACCAGGGCATGCAGGCTCAGCGGGTAACCTAAATGAAATAGCCCATGAGAGCGGCAGAACACAACACAACATTATCATCACCAGTGTTTGTTTTCTATTTCAAACACGCTCCTTGGAATATTGGACATGGTGCGCAATCTCTTTTCCCTCTGTGTATGTTTTGGTCATTAGGATGCCGCTTGCAGTGATGGAAAGTTTCTCCATGCCAAATCAAACGGCATAGCTATGAATTCAGTGTCTCTTTTACATTGTTATCTTTAGTTTCATCAGTCTTTGCCCTTAACACTGTATCAGGGCAAGACCATCACATACACCTTATCGGAAAAGCATTACTGGAGTGTGACTGGAAAACGGGCATCCAAAAGACATGGCCATCAAAAGCCCTGTCGATTACTTTCCATATGGAAAAAAAGAGCAAAAGAAGTATAAGTGTCTTGGTAAATGGTGAGGGCATGAGCAGGCCGACACGACAAAGAAAAAAGGGGCAGGCATATGTCGCTGGAGGAGGAGGAGGAGGAACCGTCATTTTAGCCAAACCGATTGGATACGTGTTTTCTTCTTAACAGTAGATGCAGGATTGTAACTGAAGAAGTACTATATAAAGTGGAGGTAAAGGCCAAAGATCGGCACCAAAAAAAAACACAAAGCATAAAGTTTTGTTGAAAGTACCTAATCGGGATGCATAACTTTTTAAGGTAAGTTCAAAATTATTGCGATGTGAAAGACGGTGCACCACCGGGTTCAACCAAGGCAAAGGTTTCCCTAATGCCCGCGTGAGTTTAACAATTCTACAGGACTAATGCAGAACGGTTAATCCCCTCAAAAAAAGGAGCAAATCTGCTTATTCCAAAATGTCTTGTTACTTATGATGGATAGTTATCGCAAACTACAATCATATCAAACACGTTTATGAATGAAAATACTTTTGGACCCAATAATATAGCCACATTTGACGCGGGCCCAAGGGGGCTAATGCCAATATCGGTTCTTTAAATCAGGTCATATTATTTTGACGAATTATAGATATATAATATTTTATGGTTTTCAATTCTTTAAAACAATCAGAAGAAATGTAATCATCTTACCCGGTTTGACAAATATTCATGGATATATAAAAAGAAAGAAGGTTTTATAAATATAAAATTGCAGGGACTGCTAAAGCAGTTATGTCATTCATCCTGAATTTTGATAGAAAGGATATTCTAAATATACGGATTTTGTTATTCCTTAAAAGCAAGCCGTCGACATAATGCAAGATTAATGTGGGCATTCTTCAAGTTATTTTAACAAATATTATAGAGTATAAAAGACAACATATACAATATAAAATGGATGGTAGATATTCTAATAACTTTCATCGGACTTTTGGCTACTGCATTCACGGTTGCAAGTACAGTACCACAAATCAGAAAGGCATTAAAAACAAAGGATACCGATGATGTTTCTATTCGTTTTCTTATTGTTTTGATTGTTGGTCTTTCCCTATGGGTTGTATATGGAATTGGAAAAGCAGATATTGTTATAGTAATGGGTAACTCTATAGGAGCATCACTAAACATATGGATGTTAGTGCTCAAGATAAAATATTCAAGAGAACCCTTGGTGGAAGAGTGAAAATAAGGGGTTAGCGTTATGATTTTTAGTTATTTCTTTAACGCATTTTTTAATATCTTGTAAACATACCACTAAATCGAGATAAAAGGTCCAACGGAGTTTGGGTTTGGCAGATAAACGGGTTCAATAACTATTTTGGGATTATTATGACAAATAAATTTTATTAAATAATTATATGCAATATTTTGATTGCTGACATGGCGTATTGATTTAGGGTAGTATTTGATTACGAAAAACAATAAAAACAATAATCACAACTATAATCATATGTTATGAGATGCAAAATATGGTATATAATGATGCTTCTTGCATAACTTTAATAAGAAATTCCGAATCCAAGCTAAATTATGCAATCTCAAACTGCATTTGATGAAAAAAAACTAAATGAATTTATGATAAAGGCTGCTGGAGACGTTGGCAGTACCTATAGCGCAATGCTTGTGATCATTGGTGAAAGACTCGGGTTGTATAAGGCAATGGCAGAACTTGGCCCTACCACATCTGCAGGATTAGCAAATAGGACGGACACCTCTGAAAGATATGTACGGGAATGGCTAGCAAATCAGGCTGCTGGAGGATATGTGACATACAACACAACGGATGGCACATATTATATCCCTCCAGAGCAAACACTGGTATTGGCAAATGAGAACAGTCCTGTATACATACAGGGGGCATACCAAGTAATCAGATCCATCTTTAAAGATGAGGATAAATTTGTTGAAATGTTTCGTACAGGCAAAGGGTTAAGGTGGGGCGAGCACCATCATGATTTGTTTGAAGGCACCGCCAGATTCTACAAAGCAAGTTACATTGGCAATATTGTACAATCATGGATTCCTTCCCTTGATGGCGTTGAGCAGAAACTAAATGAAGGGGCCAAAGTGGGAGACATTGGATGCGGTTATGGCATCTCCACCATGATAATGGCCAAGGCATACCTTAATTCAAAATTTTATGGATATGACAACCATAGCCCCTCTATTGAGAAGGCTAAAGAGCGGGCAAAAGAGGAAGGAGCAGGAAACAATATAGAGTTTAAGGTTGTATCTGCAAATGAGTCAATTGGCAATGACTATGATCTGTTGACGTTTTTTGATTGTCTTCATGACATGGGTGACCCTGTCGGAGCAATGAAATATGCAAAACAATCGCTTAAGCCGGGTGGTACGTGTATGATTGTGGAACCTATGGCCAACGACAAGATAGAGGATAACCTAAACCCCTTAGGAAGGATATGCTATGCTGCCTCTACCCTTATATGCGTCCCAAATTCTTTGGCTGATAACGGTCCTGCTTTGGGAGCACAGGCAGGTGAAAAGAGAACCAAGGAAATAACAGAGAAAGCAGGCTTTACCAAATTTAGGCAAGCAACTAGGACACCATTTAACATCATCTACGAAGCAAAACCATAGCAATTTCGCAACAGGTAAGATGTAATTCAAAAAGCTACAACAAACAATTGCCAAAACTATTTCCTTCTTTAACACCAACCATAATGACTCGCCTGTTGCTGCAAAATGGGATAAACGCAGAGAAGGTTAACTGGGAAAAATAGATTTGGAATGGGCAGATCTTGAGGTTTTGAGAGTGACCACCGTTGTCCTGTCCAAAAGCAAAAAACATTGCACTTTTGATAGGATTTCATGGTTCGCATCCATATGAGCCCATAAAGGAGTTTATTTATGGTTTTAACTTTAATGTTGAGTTTGAAAAAAGGAATCGGGCTGGAAACTGGGAGCATATTGGCAAGAAAGCAGCAGCAGCAAAAACAACAAAAGACAACCTGCTACTAAATCTTTTTTACTATCAAAAGGAGATTGTTTTGCAGGGAAAACAATATTCTTGATATTGTTGCCTAATACCACCATCATCACCACTACTGCCTGTTTGCTCAGTAAAACCCTATTTTTCTAGCATGAGGAATGGGATCCGGCAGGGCATTGTTTTGCTGTTTCAAAACTGTGTTCTATTTCCCATTCGTAACTTTTGGAATTGTTGTTTTTGTTAACGACCCAAAAATCATAATTTCCGCCGACACGGTCCCCTGCGTTGTTGAGTTTTATTTTGCCGGATACGCCATCAAATGATTCTGCGGTTTCAAAAACAATCTCCCTAAAGGATTTGGTTACATTTTCTTTGTTGTTATTATCCAGGGTGTCGTTTTTATAAAGGCTCTGTGAGGCTATCCAATAAGAATCATAACCATTTGCCGGATAGGTAATTGAACCCACTTCATGCAACTCTTTTTCCAGCGCTTCTTTTAGTTCAGTTGTTTTCTCCGCTTCACTACTACCTATCGAGTACAGCGGATTGGCAAAATGAGTTTGCATTGCAAAAAGTGCCGAATCGACATTCTTTGTTAGGTGGTGGTTTTCTGTTATGCTGTCGCTGCCATACCATCGCACCTTTCCCAAGCTTTCAAAAAGAGGAGCCTGGATTAAAATAGGTGTTATCTCGTCATAGGACACTGCATACACCCCAACAGAATTGGCCCCATATTTTTTTATCGAGTCAGAGACAATGGTGTTTATTTTTTTCAATTCCTGATTCCACCTCAGAAAATTAATTCGGTGTAAGCTGGTGGCAAAATTCCCTGTATGTGGTTTATAGTTAACACCTTCTTCTACTTTCCCCCCTAGCTTTTCAAATTCGGATTTGGTGGAATTATATAGTCCATTTCCATAAATATCGCCCCTCCAAAATGGAACAATGACTTTTATGCCGTCCTGAATCAACCTTTCTGCGATTATTTTTCCCTGGTGTGTGTCGTCTGGAACCAACCGAAAGAGGTTGTCTCCTTCTATTGAAAGCAATGGCGAGGTGCTGGAGTAACTAATCAGTATGATGCCGTTTTTGTCCGCATACTCTTTTACTGCTGATACTGCAGAACTTGTTCCCGGTCCTATAATGATTTTTGCGCCATGTTCATGCAGTTTTTTTATCGCTGTCAAACTTCCTTCCGGACTTGTCTTTGAATCAGCCATAAGCAGATTAAATCGAAACGGTGAATTGTTGTCTTGAAAATGCTTGTTCACGTCATATTCAGCTTTTTCTAATGCCACCTTGATGGGTTTACCTGTCGAGGAAAGGGAGCCAGTAAAAGGGAAAATGGCTCCGACAACAAATTCCTTGATTCCTTCACCATTGTTTGAAGAGGATGGAGAAGTTGGAGACGATGAAGAGGGGAGTTGAATGCTGGATGCCTTTTTATTGATAAAATATTTGTCATCGTTAACGATGAAAGCATTTGTAGAATATAGGCCAACAACTGCTTTGTTGCCTAACTCAACCTATTTAGCTGGATTGAATAAATTGGTTCTTTGTGATAGACTGGCCTGCTTATAACTGCTCATTAGTTAGACGTGGTG
>JBNJLU010000048.1:0-8556 GCA_050591185.1 Candidatus Nitrosocosmicus sp. | reverse complement strand
GAACCTATTATCTCCAAATTGAGACCCAATTCCTCAGTAAGCATCGTCTTTAACCAAACCTGTTTGTTTGAAATAATTTTGTTTACCACCATATCCAGCTCGTTTCCCAAAAAACCCTTTGACTTGTAGATTTGCTCTATCTCCTCTCTCTCTCTATCCGGATAATGCTCTATCTCATATTCTTCTCTTTTTATCTCTGACTCAAGAATTTCCCTTTGGGATTTGACCGCAAGGTAGTTCTGCACCGCCATTGCCTTGGCACCTGTGAACATACCTATCAGGGCTGCAAGGATAACAATGTCTACTCCTATTGATGCCCCTCCTATGCCTGCTACTATGCCTAACGATGTGTTGATTCCATCTCCAAAACCAAATACTATATCCCTAATGTAATTACTTTCCTTAATGTGAGGCTCAACATGTAATTTCCTATTACTCAATGACATATTTATGGTATCCATAAAATAATATAATCTTTCAATACTTTTTTCAGGGCTTGTTTTTGGATTTTAACAGCAATCGTTGATCTATAGTCTCTAATTACGGTAGCATGATGTGCGTATAAGATGCGGGAGCAATGCCGTCAAAAGAAATGTATTACGTTTCCTTTGTTTGCTTTAATCGCATAACACAATATAAATATTAAATATAATGCAATGCTATACACTCTATAACATGATCTGTTATGGTTAATGGTGAAAGAAATGTGAGTTATAATAAACTAACAGCAGCAGAAGAAAAAATCATCATAGGTAAAGCCACAGAATTTCCGTTTACTGGCAAATATGATGGTTTTTATGAAGATGGGACATATGTCTGCCGAAGATGTAACGCTCCCCTTTTTTCGTCAAAAAGCAAGTTTAGTTCTGGATGCGGATGGCCAAGCTTCGATACATCATTGCCAAATGCAATAGAGCGTTTGCCCGATCCCGATGGAATGCGAACAGAAATAGAATGCGCAAACTGTGGTGCCCATTTAGGACATGAGTTTGTAGGGGAGCATTTGACCGACAAAGATACACGGGAGTGTGTTAATTCTTTGTCAATTCAGTTTATTTCAAAGGAAAAGGAGTTGCCAAAAACAATTTATGAATGATGACATGACTGAAACCGCTACGTTTGCAAACGGGTGCTTTTGGTGCACAGAAGCAGTATTCAAAAGGCTTAAAGGAGTCAAGTCTGTTCTACCCGGATATGCGGGAGGAACGGTAAAAGACCCTTCCTATGATCAAGTCTGCGCGGGAAATACTGGACACGCAGAATCAATTCAAATAAAATTTGATCCCAAAGCAATACCTTTTGAAAAGATTCTCGACATCTTTTGGCACACCCATGACCCAACCACCCTCAATAGGCAAGGCAATGACATTGGCACACAGTACAGATCTGCAATATTTTTCCATAATGAAAAACAAAAAGAGATTGCAGAGAAATCAAAAAAAGACCTTGAAGATAAGGGCGTATATAAAAATTCAATTGTGACAGAAATCACTCCAATCAAAGATTTTTATGTTGCAGAGGATTACCATAAGGATTATTATGACAACCATCAGGACGCTCCCTATTGCAATTATGTCATTGACCCCAAAATTCGCAAGCTACTCCAACGCTACGGATCTGACGTGATAGAAAAATACAGATAGATATGGCATATGGCAAGAAGGTAGTTACCTTGGCCTTTGCTATTTTACGTCAGTTTTTCTTATCTTGTGCAATAGAGAAAGAGCATTCCCTCACAACCAAATGGTTTCCAACACCAAGACTCTAATTTTTAAAAAATGTAGATGCCGAAACCTGTGAACAAAGAAAGAAAGATTGTATTTGTTATATTTGATAAAAAGATAAACAAATTGTTTGCATTAAAAAAGCTAAGGGGTCAAGGATGTTTGTGCCTCATCCAAAACCAGGTTGATCTCATTGACTGTTTGCCTGATGCTGTCTAACGGTGCGTTACTGTTTATTTGGTCTCTTAACCTCTCTCTCAATAGTTCCTCGCCTTGGCCTGACAGCTCCTCGCCAATGGATGCCTCGATATGCTCAAAATTGTCCAAATAGGCTTCTGTTGCCACCTCATTGGCCTTTACAGTGTCGTTGACTGAATACGCCGATATTGTTTGATTAAGCAATGATCTGATATTGGATATGTAGTCTTGGGCGCTTTTTCCTTCATTGGCTGTTGATGATGCTGCTGTGTTGTTGCCTGTGTTGGTCAATGATTCCGATAACTCATGGTTGATTTCCTCTACTGTTGGATTAATTTCAGATGGGTCTTTTAGCTGCTGGGCAGAGTTGGTTAAATTGCCAAATAATGCTGATATTTCATCTCTCTCTGTTGTTATTGACTTTGTGTTGCTAAATATGTCATTAGCCCTGTTGATAAAAGCCGAACCATCTTGGTACTCCAGCATCATTATGATTTTTCCGTCCTTTACTCCTTCTGCATATTCTACTTGAAATGTTGTAAGCAGGTCCTGGATTACTGTTATGTTGTGGTTTGTGTCATTTAATGTTGCTACAGGTATAACAGCAGAAATAACCTTATTTGACAGGTCTATTGAGCTTTGTGCTTGTTCGCCAAACTCTTCGTTGGTGCTGTTGTTGGATGGTGATGCCAAGTTGGATAGGGAGTAAAGCTCATTGATATATGTGTCGTTCAGTTTTGGTTCTGTGTTATTGAGTGGTATGGTTATTAATCCCACAACTTCCTCTATGGGATGAGTTGTGTGAACATATGCCAGTGTGTTGTTGTTGTTGTTTCTGTTTTCCTCTGCTTGTTCGATGTGGCCTTTAATCTGTTCAATGTTTGAATGGAAATTGACATAATTGGTTTCATTATCCTGTGTGCTATTATCTTGAGCGAATGAGGGTAAATTGGTGTTGTATATTACTGAAGATATTACAGCTACAGCAATTGCAAGAATTACTTTTCTTTGAATGTTTGTAAACATGCGATTTTTTTATATTGTAAATCTATTTAATTCAATGTACAATTATCCTTTTTGAGAATGACTTAAAAAAATGAATGCTTTATCTTTGTGTACCTATTATATTATAACAATAGAGAATCATAACTATCTTTATATTTTTGTTAGGAATATCTAACTATGTCTGTGAATATGCGCCATAGACACAAATAATCAAAAGCGCTAAAACACCAAATCCCTGCAATGTCGTATCCATTAGACTCATTTGTTGTCTGGGAAACTACAGTTACCATGATATTAAAAGAGTGATTATTGTATATATAAAATATCATTACAATAATCACTCTTTTACATATTAGTCATGGTAACATCAAGTTACTATAATAAATAAACAAATTTTGTGGTATTAAAGGCAAACTCGGTACAAATTCAAGATTAGATGAATGTTGTTAGGCGTTCTGTCACCTTCAGAGACTTAAACTATCGCTTAAGGGTAAGGTTGAACGCTAACTGTAAATTCGGATGCACTTTGCCATGAACAATTTCCATAATCTTTGAAGGGTTGCTATAATTGTGTATGTTTTCATTAAGCTCATTCAATGACTTTTTTAAAAGGGATAAAGAGTTATTAGATTTCATGGATGTATCTGCTGAGTCCAAGTCATTTTCATAAATTTCTATCATCCTTTTGGAGGTTTCCAATGCATCATAATACTGGGATTTGTCTTTAAGATTAGCAGAATAATTACCTACATTACCTACATCTAAGGTATCATGACTAGAATGGTTAGTTGGATTCAATTCTTTGCTAATGTTTTTTTCTAAATTATAGACGGCTGAAAAATTCATATAGATCATAATATTTGAAGGGATACCAAATGCATAGCCATATTTTCTCAAAACTTCGTCTCCCAAATTAGCCATCATTGTTGCAATTATAGTGTTGTTATAGAACTGATCACTATCAATAAGCAAAGAGTCTTCGCTTACAAGAATATCATCAATAATCTCGTTAATATTATTAACATAGTTAGAATGCAATGATGTATTAGCTGAACTATCCATAAGGCTATTGTTTATGAGTCGGTTTTCGATTAATATCATGTTTATAAGAGTAAGGAAGGTAGAATTGTCATCTGTACTAAAGTTATGAGCTGTCACCGTAGTCCCAACCACATTAGCAAAAAGCAGGGTAATAATTAAGAAGCAAGAATAAAGTAAATGGTTTTTCATTTACCGAACACCTTTTAATCTGATATTGTAGATAGCCAATGTTACTGTTTGGAATTTTTGTAAAAAATATAGATATTCAAGTTATCCTGTGGGCTTGAATACAACTATGCGGAAATTGCCCGTGTCTGCTACATATACATCTCCGGATTCTTTGTCGACTCCAACTCCCTCAGGATCAATCAATTGCCCATCTCCAGAGCCCGTTGAACCAAATTTCGTCAAAAATTGTCCGTCGGTTGTAAAGACTTGAACTCTATTATTGTTCTTATCAGTAACGTAAATATTATCGTTACTATCTATTGAGAGACCAGAGGGTCCTTGAAATTCACCATCGGCTACACCTTTTGTGCCCCACTGAGACAGATAAGTTCCATCGTTACTGAACTTTTGAATACGATCATTTCCATAATCAGCTATATACACGTTACCTTGAAAATCTACTATAGAACTTTCAGGATTTGAAAGTTGACTATTGCCTTCACCTTCAGAGCCCCATCTATAAAGAAAGTCACCATCTGTTGAAAATGCTTGGACACTTGGATGATCTCTGTCCGTTACAAACAACTTACCTTGGACATCATTTGCAGGAACATGTGGATGCAAAAATTGACCGTCACCAGCACCTTCAGAGCCCCATTTTGCTAGGAAAGTACCATTATTATCAAACTTTTGGATTCTGTAGTTAAATTGATCTGCAACATAAATGTTACCTTCAGAGTCTATGGATAAAGCTGATGCCTTATGGAATTGCCCATCTCCTTCACCTCCTTCTCCAAATTTAGCTAAAAAATTGCCTTCAGGATCAAATATTTGGATTCTATGATTTTCATAATCTGGAACGAATACCTTTCCATTAAAATAGTCAACATCATTATGACCACTAAATTGCCCATCTCCTTCACCTTCAGAGCCCCAACTAGTATAATACACGAAATTCATACTCTGATTCTGAGCAAACACGTCTATAACAGGAAAAATTGAAAATGAAGCCAATAAAACAGAAGTAACTATCAAAAATTCCTTTTTTAACATTATTTTACTTTTAATTTTACCATTTATATATCTTGAAAAAAAAATCATAATGATCTTACAAGGTTTTAGAACCAAATTTAATTTATTTGAAGATGGCCTTAAAGATCCTCAACCCTCAATGTATATAGTAGAAGAATTGGTTGGTAATATCTATGAACATTCAGATTTTAAAAATGCGTATGTAATGGCACAAAAAAAACATACTTTCACTAATCTAATCCATCACATTAAAAATTAAAAAATAATAATTAGGTGAACAGAACCTACATATATCTTTCTCTTTGTTGGTAAATCCATGTTTTTCATATAAAAAAAATCCAGTATTAATGACAGTATGATAACATAAGTGGATAAAGAAAAGGAAATAAATTGCAAATATTTTATTTTTTATAATTAAAAATTAGTATTAAATGATATAAAATAAATAAATATCAAATTATTGATTTGGTTATTCTTTCAAAGGTGTATTGCCTAATACTACAAAGAAAATAGTAGGTGCTTGTATTGTTTGCCACTAAAAAAATGGCTTTGGATATATTTTTAATGATAATGTGATTCAATTTCGTCTCTTGTACATAAAATGATAATGATAATTAGGTATCAATCACAAAATAAACTATAATTTGTTTTAGGTTAAATTAAATACTGTACTGCTATAATAGTAGCTATATAATTATTTTTAATTCTAGAAGAAATAAAAAATATTGTTACTGTTAAACCCGCTTAATATACTTTCTATGTAGTCTTAATTTTGAGAATCGTTATATGGTTTAAAGGTAATAATTTTACATAAGAACATTATGATAAAATCTTATGGTAAGGTTTAATAGTATAATATTTGATCATAATCCTTTATATGCTAATAGCTGCCAAACCGAAATCATTACAGATTTTTTGGGTCCTTACAATAGTTACAGTAGTCTTAACTACTTTTGCGATACTGTTACTGGGTGAGCTTGTAGGAAAAAAAATAGAAAGTGTAATGATATTGCATGACTTTTTTACAGCCGTTTCAATTATGACAGGTGCCGGTATTATAGGTATACTAATGTTTAGCTCCGAAACAATTCGTGGCTCAATATTTTCGATGCAAATGCTCGCTGTACTTTCAGCCGCTTCTGTTTTTATCGTTATATTGACGGGGGTTTACGGGTATGTGTACTATAGGTTACCTGATGACGATAGTGCCAAGTCAATTATAAACAGGACTTTCCCATTTGCTCATGCGCCAATGTTTGAAACCATGGAATATCTTGGGCTGCTGGGTTCCATCTGGGCCACACTCATAGCTTATCTTGTAATCCATTGGAAAGAGAAAATATTTACGTATAAAAGTGCAAAATACACCGTAGTGTCATTGATTGCCATTGGAATTATCTATGCGCTTGTCATATCCTTGGCAGGTATAGTCCCTGCCAAGATTGCATCGGTACAAGGCTAGTGGTTGTTGATATAAAATGGAGTCAACAATCGGCAAAACCGTTTTTACTTCCAATGGAAAGGTGGCTGCAGCAATTATTTCTGCATCTATTGGGATAATTCTTATGGGTGTATTAACCATCACAAGAAGCTCTTTGACAGATACTTTGGCAATTTGGAAACCCATTGCGGCGGTTGGAGGAATTTGGCTGTATGGTTATTTGGTCTGGATTGTATCATGGGGAATCCTTTACAAGGTATTGGGAAAAAGGCAAAAAATAGGAAATATGAAAATTTGGCTTGCAGTGTTCTTTGTGTCTTTGGCGATTTCGACTATATTAATGGAGGCAAGCTTGAAGTGGCCACGAATATTCTGATTTTTTTAAAATGACGGCGTCCAATCAGTAGTTTCATAATTTGCTGGAATTTTTTAGATAATGATGGAAATTATGTCTTTTGTTTTATTTCCGACCATAACAATTTGATCCTCACATTAGACCTGTTCTTTTAGACAACATCTACTCTGTCAGTTTATTGCTGTTAAAACTGTTGTTTAGGACTTTAGTAAAAGGAATCAGGTTTGGATAGATAATAGATGATCTCTTGAATGTTTCGGTGGTGGAATCAGAGGGATGCCAAACTAAACTTACCGAGGCTTATTCTGTTTGTGTAGGGGCTTTGGATTTCTTTAAGCGTTTTTAATTTAAATATTATGGGGAAAATAATTAATATTCTGTATTTAAAATGCTGTCTAATGAGATAACCTATCTTTTTGCATATGCAACAGCTGGTTTACTGATTGGATTTGTGGGTGGCATGGTTGGACTGGTGTTGGGGGTGGTTAGATTTCCGCTAGTTTTAGGTGCAGAAACTTCCGCAAGCATTGCCGCAGGAACCAATTTGGGTATAAGCACACTTGGTTCCATAACTGCCGCAATCAACCATTATAGGCAAAACAATGTGGATCTTCAAGTTTTTATTACTATGGCTATAACTGGAGCAATCGGGGCCTTCATTGGCTCCTTTTTAACCAGGTATGCTCCAATGGCGTTATTGCTTGGCATTATAGGGGTGATAGTATCCTATGAGGCATTTTCACTTATTAAAAACTCAAACAAAACAGAAATCCAATCCAAAGATAAGCCTTCTTATGGCGGGGAAACTGATTTTGATGTCAGACTCGGAAAAGGATTAAAAAGTAAGTCAATGTTTATTGAGTCTTCCATAGGCTTTGCAGTTGGCTTTCTTGGGGGACTTGTAGGTCTGGTATTAGGAAGCATAAGGATGCCTGCAATGATATCCATCCTCAAATTAAAACCAAAGATTGCTGTGGGAACTAACTTGGCCTCTGCTTCTGTAATGGGTACAATAGGTTTTATTGGACATGTTTTGAACAATAATGTTGATTACCTTATTTTAATGGTGATGGGTCCTAATGCAATGATTGGCGCATATTTAGGTGCAAGATACACCAACAAGTTCAGCGACTCTAATCTTAAACTCATGATAGGAATCGTGTTAGTTGTAGTTGCAGTCTCTGTGTTTTGGAGAGTTTTGGTTATCATGTATAATTAACAATTATTTCTAGTGACTGTAAGGTTAGGAGAAACCATGGCCTTGTTATTTGTTTATTATATTATGCCCATAAGAAAGAGACCTTAGTTTGGAAAAATATGGCATACTCTTTACATGTTTCTTTAGTTATGTTCTACTACCGATTCCGTAATCTAATGTTCATATGCCATTTGTTAAAATAAATCACTATCTGCTATGCATGGCCATAAATGGAGTGGAGGGAATGGGATTTGAACCCATGACCACCTGCGTGTAAGGCAGGTATCCTAACCAGTCTAGACAACCCCTCCAAAAAATATTTAAAATTGTAATGATCTAATGTTATTAAACGTTTGTTTTGATCTTGGAAAATGAGGGCTTTTCGGCATTCTTT
>JBNJLU010000047.1:0-8667 GCA_050591185.1 Candidatus Nitrosocosmicus sp. | reverse complement strand
ACTGACTCCATGATGCCGATATTACCTGCGTCTTTTGTCACCATAGATGAGGGCAGTGGAATAGTGATGTCAGTCCCTGCCCATGCCCCATTTGATTTACAGGCCCTGATTGATATCAAAAAAACAGGTAACGCACTGTTAAATGAATTAGATGTCAGTGAAATAAAACCAATAACAATAATTGACTCTTCCTTCGATAAAATAAAACCCCATATCAAACAATCTTCTGAATTCAAACTTGAAAGCCAATCATCAATAATACCCTCACAATTTTTTGTCAACAAATACTCTATTAGAGATCAAAATGATCCTAATCTGGAAAAGGCAACTTCTGATTTATATAACTTGGAGTTTTATGGGGGGTAAAATGAATGACAAAACCCCGATATCTGGTACTTCCGTTTCAACTGCTAAAGAAAAAATCAAACAAATGCTCTTAGGATCAAACAAATCAGTAATTTTTTACGAATTGACAAACCAACCCGTATTTTGCAGATGCGGATCTACGTGCTACGTAAAAATTCTCAATAACCAATGGTTTCTAAACTATGGTAATAAAGAATGGAAAGCATTAGCTAGTAAATGCTTACACCAAATGGATATAATACCAAATGAGATAATCGGGGAGTTTGAAAATGTTTTTGAGTGGTTACGGGAAAGGGCTTGCGCAAGAAAGTCTGGACTTGGCACAATCCTCCCTTGGGATAAAGATTGGATTGTTGAAAGCCTATCTGATTCGGTTGTCTACATGATCTATTATATTATTGCAAAATATGTAAATACAAAAGATTTGGAAAACTATGAGAATTTTATAGATGAATCCTTTTTTGATTATGTGTTATACAATAAAAAAAACAAATATTTTGATAAAATAAAAGATGACGGAAGCATTGTTATCTCATCTGATGGGGACTTTGATAAAAAAAGCGACAACAATGGAGAGTCGTTTTTGGAGGGATTTCTAAAAATATCCCACGAAATCAAAAGCGAGTTTGAGTATTACTATCCGTTGGATTCGAGGCACTCCGGCAGAGACCTTATACCAAATCATCTTTCGTTTTTTATATTTAATCATGCCATACTGTTTGAGCCAAACCTTTGGCCCAAACAAATTGTTGTCAATGGTTCGGTCTTGATGGATGGAAAGAAAATGTCAAAATCCATGGGAAATATCATACCACTTAGAAGAGCAATCAAACAGTTTAGTGCGGATTCAATAAGGGTGGCGATGCTGGTTTTAGGTGAATTGTTGCAGGATGTTGATTTCTCCTTCTCTGTGCTTAAAGGCATATATTCAAAATTAAATGATGTGTATACGTTTTATTGCAAATTCTATAATGATAACAAAGCACTCATAGAGAACATGGGTGACAATGATAACAAAAAAAACTCTCTTGATTCGGTTAGCTTGGGGTTAGAAGACCAGTGGTTACTTAGGCGAATCAAATATTACATAAAAGAGATTTCAAATTCTTTTGACAGATTAAAAATAAGGGAGGCCCTTAACACTGCCCTTTATCTAATGGATAAAGACTTTGATTGGTATGAAAGAAGAAAATATGCTAAAATGGGGGGGTTATACCAAAACAAAACAGATGTATTTATCATCCATCAGTTTTTAACAAAAAGGATTAAACTTCTATCGCCTTTTTGCCCTTTCCTTTCGGAGGAATTATGGCATACATATGGTAACGATGATTCCATTTTCAACAGTTCATGGCCATCAATTGAGGGTGAGTTGGCAAATGATAGCGTATATGAAGAAAATGAAATGTTTATATCAAATATAATTAATGATTTAAACAAAATTATAAAGGTAACAAAAAATATTTCTATAAATAAAGTTTTCATCTATCTGTCTTCGGAAGATAAAAACCATTTGTACCGTGAAATCTTAAATATGCTGGTTTCACAAAACATAAACAAAAACTTTGGTGAAGTGATGAAACTGTTATTGTCAAACTCAGACAATGATATTGAAAAACAGAACATTATTAAGAACAATACTGACTTTATAAAAAAAACACTTGATGACATCCTTTCATTGACCCCTGTTGACAGGGAAAGGAGATCTAATATCGGTAAATTTGATGAGCTCAAACCGCTTTATGATGCTGTTTCCCTATTATCAAAGGAATATAGTGTCTCTCCCGAAAATATTTTTATCTATAGGGAAAGGCAAAAAGAAATCATAGATCCAGGTAATAAATCTAAATTCTCAAGGCCATTCAAACCAGCTATTTTCATCCAATAAATCTGCTTGTTTCCTTAACCATCAAGTTTTTTTGTAATTCTGAAGTTACCTTACCATAAATACGTTTAATAATTAAGGAAACTGTAACCAGTAGATTAACACATGTTGCAAAATATAGAACAATTTATACCACTTTTCTGATTGGAAACTGGGTTACTGGTTGATGTTGATAAGGCTCTTATTGTTCATTTGAAGAATTGCCATTTAACAAACTAGATTATTATCCTAATTATTGTTATTGTTACTTTTGCTTTTTTTGCTTTTCCCGCTGTTTCTTGACATACGATACAGACACAAAGTATAAGAAAAATCCGCATACAACAAACACTAACCCATACAAAGATAGTGCTTGCCTGTTTTGAAACGTACCAAGACCAACAATTATTGCCCCCATAATCAATAGCGCAATACCTACTCGAGCAGAACCTGGCATTTTGGTGCTTTTTCTTATTCTTTTCTTCATTTTGTATTCACTTTATTTTGGTGCCTATATTCTTAAACTTTGGATTGAAGATATCAATTTATTTGTTGGATTGTGCTGATGTACAATAACTATGAAGGTTGCCATTATAGGAATAGGTGTGGCAGGAGCCTATTTGATGAATCAGTTAAGCAGTTTCCATGATGTTAAGGTCACTGGATTTGAGCGAATGGGGGAGAAAAATCATGATGCTGTTTGTGCTTGGGCAACATGCGATAACGTTATGAGTGAATACGCAAAAAAATGTGGGCTTGATTTTGAGAATTATGTATTGCATGATGGAAAAAGAATGACTGTTGATGTTGGAAAAGGCAACGATGATGAGGGTGATCGTGCTGCTGCTGCTGCTGCTGCTGGGAATAACCGTATGAATATCAACTTAAAGGGTATGGTGAGCTATGATAAATTAAAACTTATTCAGGATATGATAAAAGGAACAGATATAGTTTTCAATAAAGTCCCAGAGAAGAATCAATTAGAGCAAGATTTTGACCTTATTGTTGATTCGACAGGATTCCATAGGCACTATTTGCCGAAATTAAAAGACGAGTTATGGATTCCCTGCATTCAATATAAAGTAAAATATGACAAAAATATTCCTTTTGATGACTTTTACCTTAAAGCTTTTCCTTCGCTATCAGGTTATTTTTGGTATTTTCCTTTGGGTAACGGTTATGCTCACATAGGATCTGGGGATTTTAGGCGAAAGCACACCAATGATTTTCTTGAATTCTTTTTAAAAAAATATGACTGCACCATAATTAAAAAGGTGGGCAGACCAGTTAGAATTACACCCCCTTCAAAATGCATTCCATTTAGCGATGGAAAAAAAACTGTTGGTGTTGGTGAATCGATAGGAACAGTTTATCCATTACTTGGAGAGGGTATTATACCATCTACTATTTGCGCGGATATTTTTATTAATAATATGGATAATTTGGATAGTTATTACAAAGAGATATTGACAAAATTTAAGATTTATACGGTTGTGTATAACTTCATAAAAATGAAAATATCAAATAACTTTAGCGTTTTCAAAAACTTTTTTGATTTGATAAAAATTTATGGCCATATGAAAATGCAGGAAAATAGGTATGGAATGGAAATTAACATTTTGAATATGTTAAAATTAACAAAAATATGATATGATATAATCTAATTTTTAACCCTGTTGTTTTGCAATTCGTTATAAACCGACAATAGGGTAACAAGAAGAATTCCAAACAGTGCTACCGCTGTAGAAAGATGAGATGCAACAACTATTGGATTCAATCTAGTTAATATCATAACCCAACCCAATATTATTTGAGTAGTTAAAAGAACTGATGCAGTGATTAACTTAACCTTAAAATTTTTATTTCCAATTCTCAAAAAAGAAAATGCAGTAAAGGAATACAAGACTATGGCAACAACTAAAACTATAGATCTGTGGAAATGCTCTAGCAAATACTCTTGAGGCGGGAAGTTAAACCCGTTAGGGCATGTAGGCCAGGTCAAACACGATAGGCCTTGACCTACAGATGAGAGATATACTCCTAACATCATTAATGAAAAAATTAAACCCAAAAGCACCAATATAACTACAAGAATAAACCTGTTTGGGAATTGAATCTGTTTGCTGATATTCAAATTAAATTAATGAATTGTGTCTTTTTATCTTATTTTAAATGTTTATTTCCATATTGACTACCCTTTCTAGTAGATGCTTTATACATATTATAAAATATTGAACTTTACTTGCATATTTCATTGTAATGCGCGGCAAATGCGTTTTTTATGAACCCGTCAAAATGAGGATATTCAGCAACAATACTGCTAACTATTCTGAACTGATTTCCTGTAGAAAACTCTCACTATTGTTCAAATCTCATTTTTTCAATGATAAACGATACGAATGCATCAAACAAAATTAATTATATCGTATTTGATATTGAGGCTGTTTTGTTCTTTTGTGTTATTATTTGCCAGCAAAGAACTCATTTATTACCTGAATTAAATAATACCAAAGTACCTCATTTATGAAATCAGATAAAATCAGGCCTGAAAATAAATTTATTGTCTATATAAAAGAATTTGATAAATGTGATGAGAATAGTGAACCCTTGTGTAGGAACCTTAATTGTAATAATAGGGTATGTAAACCCTACAGAAAATATTGCTCAAAAAAATGCAATAAAGAGTTTACTAAATGGTATAACTCTAACTTTTATTGGAGAAAGGTACGAAATAGCGTTTTAAAGCGAGATAATTTTACCTGCCAGGTATGCGGGATAAAACTGCACAAGAAAAAACGTTTCAATAAACTAAATCAAAATTGGCTTGAATGCGACCACCTTGTGCCCAAATCACATTATTATAATTTTGGGTATAGATTTGACTCGCTGGAAAACAAAGTCAAAACGGTAATAGAGTTTTTCCATAATAAAGATAATCTAAGAACATTATGCTACAGGTGCCATAAGGAAATAACTATAGCGCACAGAAAGCAAAAAGGATTGTTCAGTTCCACGGATTAGAGGTTACATTTTTTAGTAACAAAATTGATGTAATACCAAATGTTTGTTGTGTTGTTAATGTGGGGATTAAATGTTGATTATATATGTGTATCGAATATTGCATAAAAAAAACCCTACAAACATATTAATAAACAATTTTGCTGTATATAGTCTTTAGAGGAAAATCCCGGTTAAATTGAGTAACTATGTGGCGGATCAAAACCTTGAATTAAAAAAAAGGATTCAAGATGATCATCGAAGAATTGATGAGAGTTACAGGGTGGGTGTTGAGGTTGAGGCTTGCTTACTGGATGATAAAGCACAGCCAGTAAATGCTCATCCATTAATTAAAGAGCTAATCTCTAAATACGATGTTGATTCTGAATACGGAAAATGTCAATTTGAAATAAGGACCGATCCAATATCGATGCATAACCTCTCTAGCATTAATTCATTTTTTGAAGGATTTTTGGATTTTCTCTCCATCTCCGTAAAGAAGGTTTATAAAAATAGAAATGTAATACCGGTTTTTTTAGGGGGCAATCCATCTCCAGATATATTTAAAAGAAAATACATAACAAATAAAGAGCGATATCATGCTTTATACACTTCACAAAAAAAAATACCCGACATAGAGCTTGAGGGGCAAAAATTCAAAGCACGTGATATAGCAACGGCCATACAGGGATTTCATCTGCATTTGCAGGGAAAAAATCCAATTTATACCACAAGTATGTTCAATTACATACTCAATTTAATTCCTTCAGCTCTATTAATAGGATCAAACAGCAGACTGTTTGCAGGCAGATTATTCTCTTTGTACGCACCAAGAATTTATTTATATAATCACTCTGAACAGCAAACATCTGGCTTTCCCGCTTTACCTCGGTATTTGGATAAGTTGGAAGACTATATTGATTACATTACTTCTGGGTCTAGACCAAATGCAAAAGACTATTTTGGTTTGGAAAAAGACAGGCATGATGATCTTAGAATTAGGTTAAATTCTGAGTATTACCGAGTTGAGACGAGAATAATGTCTGTTCAGCCCACCCCTAGGGAAATGGTTGCAATGATTGAGTTTTTCATTGGGTTCCTTTACAGGTCAATTATGGAGAACAAGCCCCTAAGGCCTCTATCATCCATACGCGAAGAGCGGATGGCTGTAATCAGGTCTGGCTATGAAGCTAGAACCCATTTTGACATTTCAGAAACTGTGAGGTCTCAACTACATGTTGCAAAAAAGGGTTTGATAGACTTGGGTGTGGGATCCGAGTTTATAGGTATTTTGGATAAAAGGTTAAGTAACAAAACTTCACCAGCAACTTATGTTTCTAGGTTATGGGAAACAACATACAATGGGAATGTTACCCAGACTGTTTCGGAAATCATTCAGCATGTCTGGGAGAAAACAAAAAGTAATTCGCCCTTATTATAACTTACAATAAAAAAATATAATGTTAATATTTTTATCTCACATAATAAACATACCATGGATTCCTTACAAAAGGTTAAAAGTGATTAGCGGCTAAATTAATCAGTTTAGTGTTAAGATGGGAGGGGTTCATTTTATATGTTTTTTGTAAATGGAAGTGCGGGTGATTTAGCAACATATGACTACCACCCAGCCTGATAGTGTTGTATTATCCTCATCACTGGTTGATGAAAAAATGGATGAGTTGATATCTGACTTGCAAATCCTGATCAGGCAGCCCAGTGTCTCTGCGATAAACGAGGGGTTGGAAGAATGCGCTCTGGTTTTATCAAACATGATGAATAAAGCCGGAATCAAAACAGAGTTATTATATTTAGAAAAACCATCTAGCATCAAAAATTACCAAGTTAGTGCTTTAACCGTTTCACCTTTGGTATATGGTGAGGTAAAATCAAAATCAAACCCAAACGGAAAAACAATCTTGTTCTATAACCATTATGATGTTCAGCCAGTCGATCCTCTTGATAAATGGGACGAGAACCCTTTTAGCGGAAAGGTTGAAGGAAATATGGTTTTTGGTCGCGGCTCATCTGATGACAAAGGCGAGATAATAACCAGGTTGAAAGCGGTTGAATTCTTTTTAAAAAAAACAGGCGATGTTCCTTGCAACATAAAATTTTTAATCGAAGGTGAGGAGGAGATTGGAAGTCCTAATTTAGACAAGTATTTGCTAAAGTATGCTGAAAAATTCAAATGTGATCTTGTATTTTGGGAAAGTGGTTATATCGATGACAAAGGGCGAGCCATAGTATCTCTAGGTCAGAAGGGTATTCTCAGTGTTGAGTTAAAGGTAAAGGGACCTTTGAGAGATGTTCATTCAAGCCTTGCCGTGGCCATTGAGAATCCAGCATGGGTACTTGTACATGCTCTATCGCTATTATATGATAACAATGATGGTAAAATATTAATTGACGGGTGGTTTGATGATGTGCAACAACCAAGTGAAAGAGAATTGAAACAGATAGCAAAAGAGTTCTTTGATGGTGATTCTTTTAAAAAAGAATACGGTTTAAACACATTTGTTAATGATTCCTCTGGTTTTGAGCTAAAAAAATCCCTGGCAACAGCGCCAACATGCAATATATCGGGCTTATTTTCTGGGTATGCAAATGAAGGTGTAAAGACAATTATTCCATCAACCGCTACTGCAAAGATAGATTTTAGACTTGTTCCAAACATGAACCCAAAAACACAATTCAATAAATTGGTTTCTTACATTAGGTCGAAGGGTTACCCTGAAGACCAACTAGTAGTATCCTTTAAAAGTGGTGTTTCTGGATACAGAACGCCCATTGACAGCGAATATGTCGATTTGGTTGTAGACGCTGCCAAAAAAGTGTTTAGCGACGTTATTTTAAACATCTCTTCACCTGGCACGGGGCCTATGTATAGCTTTAAGAACCTATTGAATGTGGACTCGATTTGCATAGGAAGTACTGTAATGCTTAATAAAATGCATTCACCAAATGAGTTTACGAACATTGACTTGTTAAACAAAGCAACAAAATGTTTTATTGAAATAATTAGGGAGATGGCCCAAAATAAATAGTGTTACTAAAGATAACACAAACATAAATTCATTTGATTTCCTATTTTCATTTTTGTTGTTTGTGTCCCATTTCACCAGTAATGCCTGTAATATTTGCAATTAAAGTTGCAAAAGGTCAATTCCAAAAAAAGTGTCACGTTGTCTCTTAATCTGGTACCGCTGCCTTAGATGTGGCTTTTGGCAATTGTTTTTTCTTGGCAATTTAAGAAACTTTTTTACATATTTTAAGCTATTATATTTCATAAAGATATTGCCAAATACTTTACTTTTTGATTTGTTGCAATATCATAATGCGTCATCCTTTAAAGCGGGGATATGTTGTTGATTGCGCATAGTTTTAGACTGCTTTTAGGGTAAATTAATGCTTTGTTGCCTAATTCAATTTTCCGTTCA
>JBNJLU010000046.1:0-8684 GCA_050591185.1 Candidatus Nitrosocosmicus sp. | reverse complement strand
TCTGATAGGAGTAAACTGCTAATCCCATTGCGAACACTGCTACTATTGTGAAAATGGATAATGTTTTGTTGTTTTGATTCAATGTATTGTAATTTTGAGCTGCTTTAAACTTAAGAGGTTTATATAAAACCCCACTTATATTTTGTGTATATTTTTATCTAGTTAAATTATGTGTTTGGGTATAGTAAAACTGTACTTTACATGCATCTAATATATCAATTGTTTGATTAACCCTATTTGTTTTGACTTGTTATGTGCAATAGGCGCAAATTATCTTTAGTAGTTTAACGAAAAAATTTGTAATAATTTTTGCAAAAGCAAATCAATTAAAAATAAAAATATTTCTATTGTTATTCCAGGCCTGCAACGTTAGTTGTTTGTTTTAGTTGATTCACTAATGATTTAGCTTTGGCTAAATCCACTTGCAATCCTGAAAAATCGGATTCATCAATTTCATCCTGTGCATCTGTCAGGTGATCTAAAATCCTGTCAAAACAGTCTGGTGCGCAATCCAACGTGGAAGTTAATGCTGCTGCGTTCTGATAGGAGTAAACTGCTAATCCCATTGCGAACACTGCTACTATTGTGAAAATGGATAATGTTTTGTTGTTTTGATTCAATGTATTGTAATTTTGAGTTGCTTTAAACTTAAGAGGTTTATATGAATTTCTACATGTAAATGATGCGTGTTTTTATTTATGTAAATAATTCTATCAAAAGAAAACTAAAAATATACCAACTCATTTATCTATATCAATACGTTTCAAATTTTATTTGATCGCTTATTATAGTTGGGATAAACAACTCACGCGAAAATTTTTGTGGTTTTGCCAAAAATTAGTGGTTGGTTTTTAAAAAACACCAATAAAAAAAATAATATTAAGGAATCTACTCTTCTTCGGTGCTTAATTCAGTGCTTGGGCCGCTAGTTGTTTGCTCTAATTGACTTATTAGCGCTTTAACTATGGCTAGTTCTGCTTGTACTCCTTGAAGATCGGCTTCTTCCAGCTTGTTCTCGGCTGATTTTAGGTGATCTGAAACCTCATCAAAACAATTTGGGGCACAGTTCAGTGTAGTGGACAATGCTGCTGCGTTTTGGTGTGAATGAGCTGCAATTCCCATTGCGAACACTGCTACGATTGTGAATATGGATAATAATGTATTGTTCTTATTCATAGTACTAATTATTTAGCCATTTAAAATTTAAGAATTTTATAGAATTTATAGGTTATAAACATAATGTGATTACTTTAATTATAAAAATCCTAAAAAACCATGATGTGATTCTAATTGTTTAAACTCTAATAAAAATACTGTATAAAATATTGCTTATACCAAATGCCATTTTTTTTCACCAATGTTTTTGTAAATTCCATGGCAATGCATAAGGCAAAATCTATCGTGCTTGTGTGTATGTGTTATCTTACCCAAAAAAAAACAATACCGTTTAATGTGTTTAAATTGTTGTATTAAATGGATTACGGTTTCGTGGCATCAGCTGTTTCTTGGTTGAGATGGACCAAATCAATTCTGCTGACCTGAAACTATCTCTGTTGCCTTGCATCAATAGTGAACTTTTGATTTGTTCTTTATGAATAAACTTTTGATGTTTATCTATACCCTCCTTTTTGGTTTTTGTTTTGGGTGTATATTGCGCTTGTAAAGTTTTTCTATTCGTGCTTGTTATATTCTTTATGTCGGTATCAAGAAATGCTAACATTTCACTTGCTGATGATAGGGTGGTTAGAAAGGGGTCAGGCATTCAACTTATCTTTGGAGTGGTGCTTTTGATAGTTTCAGTATGGGTGCAACTGGTCACAAACATTGGGATTTATCTGTATGCATTATTGCCTGTTGGTATTGTTTTAGTAATCTCATCATTCTTAGTAATTATCAATCAATATGACCGGGCGGTTGTTTTGAGGCTCGGTGTTTACAAAAGGCAGATAAGGCCCGGAATACACACGCGAATTCCGCTGATAGATAATGTTCTGGTCATTGATATTAGAGAAAAGGTACGGGAATTTAATGCGGAGAGAATGCTAACATAAGACAATGTGCCTGTGACAATTGATGCTATTTTGAGGTACAAGATAATAGATGAGCGGGCTAATGACGCTTTGCTAAATGTTGAGAATTTCGATGAGATGATAAAACAGGTTTCCCACCCAAACTACATTGCGTAATAATATTGGCTCTTCGCTATTTCAAGAAATACTTTCAAAGAGGGAGGAAATCAACTATAACATCAAGTCCGTGATTTCAAAAGAGTCTTTTAATTAGGGTGTAATGGTAACAGGCGTAGAAATTAGACAGGTAATAATAACCCAAGAGCTAGAATCTGCGATGTCGATGCAGGCACAAGCTGAACGGGAAAAACAAGCAAGAGTCACATACGGTGAATCTGAAATACAGGTAGCTCAAAAATTCCTTGATGCATCCAAAATATACTCCAACAATCCTGTTGCGTATGCCTTAAGGCAGTCAATATGCTGTATGAGACAATGAAAATCCATGAGCATACCATAATTATGATTCCATCTGAAAGTTTGAATTCCATGGGCTTTGGAAATCTAGGCGCAACCGTTGCTTATTTGCAAAATCTAAAAGCAGGCCTGGATGATGGAGCTAAAAAAGATGTCTAGGGTTAGGTGACTTGTTTTTTTTGTATTCTGACATTATTTGTATGTTTATTGTTCTGCCATTTGATGTCATGGATCTATCGGACTAAACATTTGTTGATGATTTTGAAAAGATATATTAAAAGCCATAAACCATAAAATGGATCTTTTTTTCGCATATCTGTACATGTTGTTATTGTTGTGTTATGATGGTTCATACTTAATCTACCCAATATACTAAATATAGTCATTGAATTCATCATCATCAATAATAATAATAATTATATAGCATCATAGTTATACTGTGGTATACCAGAAATAAATAATGATGATGATAACTCCTTTGGCGGTATGCTAAAGAGATTAGATGAGGATGATGTCAAAATAACTGTTCAATTGGATGTGATAAAACGTGGTAAGCGTGTAACAACTATTAAGGGTTTTACCAATGAAGAGCAAATCGCTAGTACGGCACATGAACTAAAAAAGTCTATAGGAACAGGTGGAACATATAAAAATGGAATAATTGTATTGCAGGGTGATCACAGATCTAAAGTAACCGACTTTCTATTATCAAAGGGCTTTGATAAAGATGCAATAGAAGTCATATAAATAAACTATAAACTACCTAGTTTTTGGAAAGGTGGCTCACTGCCAAAGTGCCAATTTAAACGTTAATTATGATTTAATGAAAATTGTTTCTAATGTTGTTTTGTTACGTAAAATTACTGCCCCTTTAATGTGGGGGATACTACCCAATACCCATTTATGACATAACGGCATATCATCTATAACAAAAAACCATAATTAAAATATGGTAAAAACTACCTTTATCATGTGCTGGGTTTAGCCGCTTGTAGAGAATTAAGGTATTAGAATATGTTGGATGGTTGTGCTAAAATTGTTCTGGTTGATCGAACTTAATTATTCGATGTAATCCGTAAATAAATCAAAAACCATGTTATTTGCAATAATGAACAATAAGAAACAAACAACAAAAACATCCATGAGTAATTTCAAAAACGCATTTATGGTAGCTGCAATTGCATCTGTTCTTGCTTTAGGAACAGGATACAGCCAAATGCAGTCCTTCGGACAAAACTTTGATAGTTTGCCGGGCTTTGACATCGTAAGTAAATTTCGCCAAAGCGCAGATTGCGCCGGAATGTTAAATGCTTGCGGTAACGACAATAGTGTAAACAATCCCCCAGCCCAAACTCCACCAGGCGAAACTCCACCAGGCGAAGAAGATTGTGAAGCAGCTGTAGCATGTTTTGTAAACAACCTTAACCCAACTCAATTAGGTAACCTTAAATTTGTATTAGGCCTTCCTGTTGCTGCTCCAAATGATGCATTATGCGAAGTAATTGACGATTTGACTGCAGCTGAGTTAAGAGCAGCTATAACAGCTCCAGTTGTTGGTGTTACTGATGCGGTTGCAACAGTCATAATAAACTGCTTGATAGACGCAGGATTCACAAACCTGGAAACAGCATAACCATAAATATAACGCAGGCTACTCCAAAACCAACAACCTCTTTTTTTTGTACCGTACAAACGAACATCTGTGCCATTGTGTCACTATAGAATTTGAAATTGGTAACATTAAAAAATCCTTTTAAAAATTAATACATCCAAATCACCAAAATTAAAAACCAGATACACGATATTGGACTTGTGTGAATTTACATCAACATGATTAATTAGTTATCCAAACCCAAAATTTTGGTTTTATACAACAGGCAAATACTTTCAGTAAATTGTTTATTTATATTACATGTCGATACTTTTAACCTAAGTTATAGGAAAAAGGTCTACATAATTTATTATTGCATCTCAATCATCACTTTTCGCTTTATCAAGGAATATCCTGAAATGTGGTGAACCTACCTCTGGATTACATTTCCTTTGATTATTCAAAGGGTGGTTAGTTGAGCTACTGTTTTATTGCGCGTTAAAATTAATTGCATAAACTGAAAGATGATGCTGAAGCTGATATGTTGATATGGCAAAGTCTAAATGATGACATTTGTTAGTGTCCTGAGTACATATTATTATATAAAATTTGTCATTTACTATAACTTGTCAATATTTTCTTGTAAATTATTTCATCATAAATATAATGTAGAATGAGTATAACTAAGATATGGAAAATAATGGTTATGGGTCAGGCATTAATTGGGATGAGGTCATAAAAAAAGAAGCAAGAGGGTACAATGACATAGACCTTGGAGAAATTCAGCATGTGGACAGGGAGAGCATCACTACGCAAAAGGGAACCCTAAACAAAGACCGGTTTTACATACCAAAAAAGTTTGTCCAAAGATTTGATGGAAACACACTGTGGTTTACCTTGACAAGTGAGGATCTAAATCTGTACAAAATAGACAGAGCCCAATAGACAATGTGGGTGAAATAAAAAGGGAAATAATTCACCCACTAATTGTTTTGTATTCTTTGTTGTTTGTAAAATCATTCATGCTTCTTGGATATTGTTGATGCAGCAGCAGGAGCAGCATAGTTTGTTTTTGCGGGCTAAAACATTGTGCTTTGTCTGTATTTTCTCAACAAACTTATTTTACCCTCTAAATGATCCACCAAATAATCATTTGGTTGGCAACATTCAATAATTTTGATCCATTGCTCGTGCCGAAGTTTTATTTTGATTGATGTTTGAGGGCAGGATGGTGACGGTATGGTTATTTTGTCTTTGGATTTGTCTAAAACTTTGTATATGTTTTTTATCTTGTTGTCGTTTGTTTTTTCTATGCTGGCATATAGGCTGCCTAATATTTCGATAATGTCGCTGTATGTTAAGGTGATCTCAAATAATGGAATTTGACCCATTGGGGTTCACCTATTCCAATCGGATTTTTCTTTTGGTCTGGTTTCTTTTACTCTGGTCTTTGTGATTTGCCTGAATAGGTTTTGGTTTCCTTTCACAAGTTTTTATGCTTGTTCACAATTATAAGAAATAACGAAGAATTATGACGTATGTTAAACTGCCTAATTGTAACACAAAAAAGATAATGATGTTCTTTCAATAACATTTTCAATGCTTTTTTTTGTTTTACCTGGGCTTGAGCATGCCAATAACACGCAATAAACTCTTAAGGTTAATTTTTTTTATATTTTCAATTGCCAATGTTGTTGTTTTTACTCCCCATTTCCATACATTTCAAAACACCATACCTATTACAATGGAATGAAAGCCACACTTTTGCCTATGTGAATGTGAGAGAATTTGTCTATTATGATGTTAATTGATGTGGAGTATTGGTTTGAAAAGTTTGAAACAAATTGATTTGGAATTTGGTATCTGATTGCTGGAGGTTTATTAAAACTGTTTGATAAAACACTGCTAACAGGTTCACTCTAAAACTGTTAGCAAAGCAGTTAGACCTGTTGAAAACAGGGCCTGTAGTTTCAGATCACCGTAAGCAATGCTGCTCCATTTGTTATGTTTTGTATTTCCATGGATGCTGTTTAGGGTGTGATGCAGTACAAGTTTTGTGGCAAATGACAAATTCTATAATCTTTACCTAGGTAATACGTACCTGATTAAAATATGATGATTATCCGCATGCTTTTCTTTATTTGAGTTAGTTTTATAACTATTTGTCTCACATTTTCCAATATTGCAAACAACGGTAAATTGCTGAATATAAAAATCTGGTTTAATAATTGACTCTGGTCTTTTTCTCAAAATCCTTTGCTAGGTTTGATATGTTGGAAATATCCTGACCCCTTGTCTGATCAACCATTTTTTTAAACGATCCTTGATTGTTTTGGATATCTTCCAGATTTTGACTTCGTATTTTGATTGATTTGAATAGGCTGTTGTTTAGCTGTTCAACCTCACTTTGAACTATGTTAGGAACCCTGTTGCCTAGTTCTAACCTGTCGTCTTGATGCGGGTTTAGTCTTTTAGCGCGGTGGTTAATGAAATCCATATTTCTCACTATATGCCTATCTAATAAAAATATTCTTTTTGAAGGGTCTTAAATCTTGGCCAAGCCCTTTACATTGGATTGGTTTACTGCCGTGTCTAGTTTTTTACCTGTTTTCAAAGACCGTGTATAACAAATGACGCAAAACCTCAAACCCATTGCCATGTGGATGTCCAAACAAAGGTGTTAAGAATAGGTTTCATCGATTATCATACTTCCGTATTATCACGATAAAATAACATTTTCTGATTTTTTTTTTGCATCTGTCACAAAGCGAAAAGAAGAATCAAAATCGATATTACTGTCAATGGTCTAAAACATGTAAAAACTACACTATGGGATTTGATGAAATTCCAACTGAAAACCCGTCTACAGCTGATAGTTTTCCTCTCCACACAATTGCTTGGGTTGGGGTATTTGAATTGACGTTTCTAAAGGTTACATTTTCTAAATAGATGTATTTTAAATTCTGTTGATTTTCTTGCTTTTTCAATTCATTGACAAAACTAACGTATTCTGTATGGTATTTGTTCCATTTGTCTATCTCTTCTGGATTTTTTGCAGTTAGTTGGCTGTCATCAAAATCATACATCTCTATCATTTTGTCATAGTATATCTTGGATTTGGTTAGATTTCCTGTAATGACTGAACCGTTTATACATATGGTAATTCCAGCACCTATTCCCGTTTCCTCCACTTTCATTATCAAAAACTCCAGTAACCCATCGTTATCGCTCATAGTTTTTGGATAGTTTCAAAATATTTAAACGAAATTGGTTCCATGTCTTTCTATCCTACCTTTGTCTTTGGCATATGGGTCACCTATCATTGCAAAAAGATTATGGTATGATCATCAAAAAAAAAACAAAAGGGAAAAACAAAATAAATGGGTTTGGTGTTTTGTTGTGTATTGATTTTTAAAATGAGCGATCCAAACCCGCCACCCCAACCAAACCCCGGAGATCCCGTTCCCCAACCAGACCCAAATAATCCTGAACCGGAACCCGTAGGTAACAAATAATATCAGAAATTTTCCATAATATTTTTTTAATTGACACCATAGTTTTTACCATCTTTTGTCATAATGGGCAGCAGCAGCAGCAGCAGCAGCAGCAGCAGCAAAGAGATGCTTCTTGTGGTGATTCAGTTGTTGTTTGTCCTGCTTGTAACTCTTTTAGTTTTGCTTCAATATGTAATAAACTTTGGTGAAAACGCCTCTGCTTTCTTTCTTTTTTTTTGCTAACTTTTTGTAACTATAGTGACTTTTGCATATCTCAAACTTATTTTTAACTGTTTTTTAAACAAATCACAGAAATATGATGCTATTTGTTTTCAAAATACACATATTTTATATCATTTTGACCACAAATAACATAATTTTTTAAATGGCATGAAAACTTTTATTAATATGCCAAAGATATGAACTTTATCAAAAAATGAGGTATAATTATCGTTCAAAACTGTTTGCTTTTACCATGATTTGTGGATTAGCTTTGGCTGTTTTTGCTTTGTATTTCAACCAGGCGTATGCAGTGGAAACTCCAGCGCCAGCTGACAATGGAATAACAAAGCCTTTGTTGGCAATAGCTGCAGCAATCGCAATTGCGGGGGGATTGATTGGAACTGGGAATGCGCAACAGGGGATTGGGGCCGCAGGCATGGGTATAATTGCAGAGAAACCCGAAAAATTTGGGCAGGTTCTGTTCTTTTTCGTTATCCCCGAAACCCTTTGGATTATTGGATTTGTACTTGGAATCATTCTGTTGCTGGGAATATTGTAGTTGGCGGATGGATGTATGGCAAACCTAGATACATTTATCCTTGAGATAGATAAAAGAAAAGAAAACGAAATAAACCGTTTGGAAACTGCATTGGCCAAAACAAAAAAAGAGATTGAACAGACAAAGGATACCAAAATCACAGGGCTACAGGATCACTATTTGAATGAGGCAAAAATAAAATCAAACAGGGAAGCAGCCAGAATAGTTGAATCAGCCAAATTGAAAGCAAAAAAAACTTTGTTTGAGGCGATTAACGCAAACATGGACACTACATTTGAAACCATAAAAAAGGAGATGAAAACTTTTGCGCAAAAGCCTGAATACAATGAATT
>JBNJLU010000045.1:0-8873 GCA_050591185.1 Candidatus Nitrosocosmicus sp. | reverse complement strand
AACACATAGTTTAGCAAGAGCATCTTGCAAAAGATATCATGATAAAACTGTCTTGCGGAGAGTCAGGATTAGAGTGTGAATATACAGCAGAAGGCAAAACAGAAGGCGAGGTCTTGAAAATCATTTCTGAGCACGCCATCAATGTCCACAACATGAGAGCTGAAGACATTTATGAAGAAGACATCATATCCACAGAGTCTTTATGCCAATCCATAGGCAAGACGACATCAACTTACAATTTCGAAAAACCAGGTTAATTGCATATGTGTATGTAAGTCTTTAAACATTGACCTGACAGGATTTTATCATATAATTCTTATAAATAGCAAAGTTATCCCTATTGTTTGACAATGAAAGTGCTTTCTGTGAATGTCGGGCTTCCAAGGAAAGTGATCTTCAATGGCCAAACCATAACTACCGCAATCTTCAAGGACCCAGTCAATGGCCCCATCATGCTGCGAAGGCTCAACCTTGATGGCGACAGGCAGGCCGACTTGACAGTACATGGTGGAGTGGACAAAGCAGTTTACTCTTATCCTGCAGAGCATTATGGCTACTGGCGTAAACAATTTCCCAATATGGACCTTGAATGGGGGTTGTTTGGGGAGAATTTCACCACAGAAGGACTAATAGAAGACACTGTTAATGTTGGTGACCAATTCCAAGTGGGATCTGCAAAGATTGTGGCATCACAGCCTAGAATGCCATGCTACAATCTTGGTGTTAGGTTTGGAACTATGGACATAATCAGGAGGTTTTTGGCAAGCGGTCGACCTGGGATTTACTTTAGGGTATTAGAAGAGGGAGAGGTGCAAACAGGTGACAGAATAGAGATCACCAAAAAGGACAAAAACAATGTCACTGTAAAAGATATAGTCCGACTTTATGTTTACAGGGATGATACAGGAAACATCGAGACTATGAGGGGGCAACAAAAATAAGTGCCCTCCCAGAAGGATGGAGACACGAGTTCCAACAAAATATCAAGCAACTGGAACGCAAATTATAAAATACACGTTATTGCTGTTTGGTCCCGATTTATTGCTATTTGATATATGGCAAAACAAGAACGCAACATAGACTGACAGCCAGGCCTTCATCAATGAGCCTCTGCCACTACTACGTCTAGGTCCTCAGGAAGGTCAGCAGGTCGGCGTTAACCCTGGCCTGATGGGTTGCGGTGATGCCATGCGGTGCACCCGGGTAGTAGATTTCCTTCGCACCCCTGATTAGTCGGGCCGACTTCACCGCCGAGTTCTTGACCGGAACTATCTGATCGTCTTCGCCGTGCATGACCAGGGTGGGAACATCGATTTTCTTGAGGTCCTCGCTGAAATCGGTCTCAGAGAAGGCCTTGATGCTTTCATAGGCGTTCTTAAGGCCAGCCTGCATGCTCCAGAGCCAGAACTGATCCAGAATGCCCTGGGACACCTTGGCTCCCGCCCTATTGGCGCCATAGAACGGTGTAGCCAAGTCCTTGTAGAATTGCGAGCGGTCCTTCACAATGTCAGTTCGCATGTTGTTAAAAGTATCTATCGGTAGCCCATCCGGATTGGCCTCGGATTTCAGCATTATCGGCGGCACGGCGGCAATGAGGACCGCTTTGGCGACCCGCCTTGTCCCGTGGCGGCCGATGTAGCGGACGACTTCACCGCCGCCGGTGGAGTGGCCCACGAGTGTGGCATCCTTAAGATCGAGTGCCTCGATCACGACTGCAAGATCGTCAGCATAACCGTCCATGTCATTTCCCGATGCGGATTGGCTTGACCTGCCATGGCCACGACGGTCATGTGCCACTACGCGGAAGCCATTCTCCGCGAGGAAAAGCATTTGCCCATCCCAAGCGTCAGAGCTCAGGGGCCAACCGTGCGAAAACGTTACGACAGGGCCTTTGCCCCAGTCCTTGTAGTAGATTTTGGTGCCATCCTCAGTGATAATCGTGCTAGAGTTTGATTTTCTCATTTCTATCATTACAAATCATAATTTATAAACAAAAGTTTAGTTGCAATACATTAAAGGTCCAGAAACGACATTTGCGTATAGGCAGGTCACCATTTCTAATCTGATGGTGAGACAGGAATAAGAACATAAACTTAAAGTGAACGCTTCAGTAACAAAGGCTTTGAACTCATGATATTATCATTCATGACTTGCAACGCAGAATATAACCAGATATGTCCTAGTTGCATAGGGATCTAATGCCAATAATGACTTTCTAAAAGATTCCAATAAACTCAAAAGGCGACACAGATTTAAGGATTATGGATTCATTTATTATTACTTATATATAGTCACATCTTAACTATATCAGACACCATTTTTCATGATTTCATCAGAAACATAATAAAAAAGGTTGAATGAACAACAAAATATTGACCATGGCGTGTTCCCTATCCCTGAACTGACTGTTGTAACAATCGGCTCGTTCCTTTTTGCAGGCAATATTTGAGTTACATGTTATAATGCGAATCTTAAATATCTGTGTTTGTTAATTTAACTCTGCCATATTTTCCCGTCTCATTATATGGTTAGATAATTCTACTTGTTTTATATTGAGAAAAAGCCACATAAAACACTGTCAATACAAGAACAACATTGTGATTGATTTTGAAAGGATTGAATTTCCTTTTTTTGGACTCGGTGCAATCAATATCCATATCAATGTCTTTGAAGGATTGATACTTTTTTTTGTCAGACGTTATAATATATAATTCACAAATAACTTTTCTCGTCCTAATCTAATTATACTAGTATGAGTCATTAAATAGTACATTACATCATTTATAGATAAATTGTATTAAACTACATTATTTATTGCAATATGATACAGTATACTTATCTTCTTTAACACATTTTTTTGGGGGTTTTTGTTTTGAATTAATTATTCTTGCTTACCGTCATCATATTTTATGTTACTTTGAACCAAGTTTTTTACAGATGGCGGTAATTTGTTAGCATCTCCTTCAGACAACATATCGATAGAATTAAGCCCTTGATTTTCCAATATTTGCGAACCATTTTTGGAAAGTAGAAAGTTTACAAAGGAGATCGCACCTTCCACATTCTTAACGGTTTGCGGTATTGTTATTGAGAAGTCTATACGCTCTCCATAAATTGTCTTTTGGTCTGATTCTGATGTGTAATTAGCCTTTTTGTAGAAGGTAGAAAATAAGGGATCACCGAGGTTTATCTCTTTAGGCAGTGTAATATACGGAAGTCCCCTGGATATAGCTTCATGTTTGTATGCGACCACTGCATCCAACTGGCCTGATTCCAATATGGTTTTTAGTATCTCTTCAGGAAAAATCTGTTTTGAATTCCTATCTTCACCCAAAACCCTTTCTTTGATGGATGAATCATTGTAATAGATATTGGCTAGATTGGCGGTAATGATGGCATAGTATCCTTTTGGATCCAATTCTGGATCAGTCCTCCCAAATTTGAAGCCTTCTTTAGAAATAGCATCATACCATGGTATGTCGCCTTTTTTTGCTTTTTCTAAATCATCATAATATTGGCTATTTGGTGAATAAGCTATTACCATTTCAGAAGAGCCAAAATCCAAAATCCACTCTGCAAGTGGTGGTTTATTGTCAATTATCTTTAAGATTGGAATTGCTCCAGCACTTACAAATACATCCGGGCTTCTGAATCCATCCCTAATCATATTTGCAGCTTGGACTGAACCCTTACCCTCCCCTACATATGTATAGCCTGTATCGTTCTGAAATGCGGGTCCTATCACATCCTCAAATATTTTTACAAGGGACCCCGCATACATTACAAAGACTTTGCCTTGTTTAATGGGTGTTCCTTTTGCAATGGAAAATTCGCCTATAGCACACATAAAAAATATGTTGAGGATAACAAACAATGTCAGTAATAAGCCATTCTTGTTTTTCCTAACGGTCAATGCATTATTAATCATATTTGATATCCGCATGGTCAGTGTACAAGGAAAATCCATAGGCACGTAATATTATATCCTTTTTCGTTTACTCTCGTAAACCATAAATGGATATTGTTTGATTTATCGGGTTTATTATGTTCCTAGTGCTAACTATAACTAAAAAAAATATAGTTGTTATTAAGTTTTTTTTCCAATTTTTTTAATGACAACAGAATTCAGAAACACAGATAAACGCACCAATAGACAGCGTTATTGAATACTATACAAATCCAGATAACATCAAGGAGTCATGGCCCCATGACATCGTTGAGGAATCGGAAAACGTATCCGGCCAAAAAAGTGAGGAGGGCTCTGAAATGAAGGTAACTGGTGAATACATGGGAAAAAGGGACGAAATGATTTTGGAAGTCTTAGAAAAGGAACAAAATAGAAGATTAGTCACCAAACAAACAGAAGGCCCGTTTCAAAAATGGGAAAGCACACGAGTTTCAAAGCAATGGAGACAATTCAACCAAAGTCAATCAAACTATAGATTACGAATTGCCTACTACTGGGAAGATTGCTAACGTGTTAACAGGAAGTCAAGCGGAAGGCAAAATAAGACATGGCATTCAGCAAGATGCCAAAACAGTAAAGCAAAAGATAGAGTCAAGATAACTGTATCTTTTTAATCGATCGTAAAAGTATAAAATGTCAAAGGATTCTTTAAACACCATAATTATTTTGAACTGCCTTCAGATGAAACCAGTCAATTAAAGGAATTTTACGCATCACAGTTCAACTGGAAATTCGAAGAGTGTAAAGACACTCCCGATTATTGGTATACAGAAAGTGCGGGAATGAAAGGGACAATACTAAAAAGACGCAGCAACAGACAAAAGGCGACTTTTTACATAGAGGTGAGATCAGTTGACGAGTGCATTTCCAAGGCAAAAAGAGATGGGGCAAACGTTGTTGTGGACAAGCACGAAATTTCGGAGGGATTCTACGCTCTTTTGGAAGATCCACAAGGCAATGAAATAGGAATTTGGGAAGGGAAGTTATAATCTTTATTTTAATTGTATAGACACTGCTCCTTTCGGAATTACCCACATTCCATTAGATGTGGCAATACATGCAATCTTTAAAATTTTTTTGTTTCTATAAACATAGGAAAGGTTATATAAGGTGACTTTTTTATGAGTGGGTAATTAAATCAATCAAATCAAGACTTTTCCTATTAATCATGTTGAAGATTTGTCTATGATTGAAAAAACCACTCCAAAGTATCGATGTCACTTTTGTTTGATATGATGGCGATAAGCATCTATTAGTAACAAAATAACATAATGAAATCGTAATAGGATAGATGACAATTGGGAACATTGATTTTGGCTACACCGTATAAAACACCGCTCTATTGTCATTGAGAAATTGAGGTTATTGCTTCCAGTGGCTCCAAGCCTCCAGATGTTATTATAATTAATACAATTATTTCTTTGGAAGTACGGCGATACGGAGGCTTTGAAGGCAATATAACCTATTTTGCATCTTACGTTTGTTTGGATCTGTCAAGCGAAGTCTTGCATAATGAATTGCTTTATTACAATATCAAAAAAGACTTTCACATTATGAGTATCGATAAGCCACTTCTGCAGAGGTTGTAAAGAAAAACGAGGGTCTTCTGCTTCTGTGTTTCTCATTTTCTTTAACCCCTCAGAATGGTATTGGGCGGTTCCCTGAGACTAGTTAGTAGATTCTGAAATATTAAAGAAACTAATTCTCGAAAGCCAGAGGAGAAGTAATTCAAGATTTATATCCTTGGAGTATGACTTTCTGAATGAATCTCTATTGTTGGTCTAGTATGCATTATATCATCTTAGACAATTTATTCACTGGTATACGACCAAGCCTTATCATGGGGTATACAGTTCTTTGACCTCTCCCAACCTATGCATCCAGTCTGGAAGTTCTTCATTGTTTAGATTGGCTTCAAGTCGATCTAAGTATGCATGCCAACCAGGGGCGAAACCTAAAGATGTCGATTTGGTGAGGCGGCTGTGAGTCAAAGTAAGAAGTGTATCTGAATCACCATCCTGCTTGAGCTCCCACCGGATAACAGATTCAGGTTCTCCATGAGGAAAACTTTGATTTGGAGAAATATGCCACTCATACTCAAAAGCTCGATGGAGATCCCAGACCAGAATATCTCCAGTTATGTGGGATCCTGATACAGTATTGACAAAATCAATTGCGCCACCGGTATATCAGTCTATGACTCCTTTGTAATTGCTCATCCAACCCGATATCTCTTTTGGGTCTGTAATCGCCTTCCAGACGATCTCTCTTGGATGAGAAAGTCGGCGTTCATACTTTAGTGTTCCGTAATTTTCTTCAATGGTTATTGTTCCTTTAGATTCAGTATTCAGAGTATTATCGCTTCGTTTCTCATTTGCAGATAAGTGCCGTTCAACGTATTCATTTTCTGTTTCAAACTTTTTCATATCTGTAATAATACTTTTACAGACACTTATCTTTAGGGGAAGCAAAACTCCCAATACCGGTCACCTTTATCAGTTGTTATTGCAATAACTAAATGATGACTGCGGATGAAGGGGTATTAGTACTCGATAAAACTGATCTCACTATCCTCTCCACTTTAGCCAAAAACTGCAGAGCTTCTTATAGCGGTATAGGTTCAGATGTTGGCTTAACATCAAAGAGCGTAAAGGCGCGAGTCAAGAAGATGGTACGCTATGGGGTCATAGAAAAATTTGTAGTTAGAGTTAACCCTGCAGCTTTTGGGTTTAAGGTAGCTCTTGTATTGATAAAAACCAGTAATGGAATAACTAAAGACGATGTCATCCAGCGGGTCAAACATTTTGGAGACCTTGCATATCATGTACATCACATGGGAAGAACATGCGTTGTTGCATTGATCATCGAAAAACCATTAGATGACATAATTATCCAATCATTGAATGATATCTTAAAACCTGCAATCGTAGTGAGTACCACTGTTTCAGAACGACGTGCTGTATCAATTAATTTAAGTGAAACAGATTTGAGAATAATAAAATGTTTACTGCTCTCAGGTGCGAGGACAGAGATATCTGAAATTGCCAGGGAAGTTGGTATTTCCGAGAAGACCACAACTAGACGCCTTAATAGGATGAAGGAGGCAGATATACTAGATTTCTCAATCCAGTGCAGTCCATCTGTTATGATAGGTTATATTCAATATGCTATTCCCATAATCACTACAAAATTTCATCATCGGAGTGTACTTGAACGCATGTACTCAGAATTTCAGGCAAATATTTTGTACAGCCCTAGTGTAATTGATCCAGAGGACAGGCTGACATTCGTACTCTTTAGCGAAAATGTGTTCACGGTTGATTCTGTTCTGGCTAGTGTAAGCTCCTTTGAAGGGGTTAAAAGTGCGGACGTATACATACTTACTAAATGGCATTTTCACGATGACTGGATAATTAAAGAAATCAACAATAGGATACAACGACGGCTGCTTTTGTATGGATTTATCAAATCGAATAAGGTATAGAGCATATCCAAAACGTATTTAATCATATTGTGTTGTCTACTCCGTTAGTGAAATATCCAATCTAACTTATTTCCATGTTAGTTAGTAGTTGATATTGCCAAATAACAATTATGGTATCTACAAGAAAATTATCTTCCGAGTCTACATTTCTTAAAAATTGGATACCAGTTGAACCTTCTTTCAATATACCATCATCAAATAAAACAGTTAATGTTGCCCAATTTCCATTCCCCGTATCGCTAAAGTTACCTTGGTGCCATTTTCGTAGAGACTAGCAACAAATCTGACTAATAAAATGGGTTTGAGACAATATTATTTCTCTGCTTTTATTGAATAATATCCTAAAGAAACTGCAGATATTACCAAAAGAGAATTAAATACACTAACAACAACTGATTCTTCCATTTATTTACTCACCCATCTTGTGTTCAATTTCTCTTTGCCTCATAGTGAAGCAAAACCAGACCACAGTCAAATGCTATTGATTCGATCAGAGAGAATTCTTGGATCTCGTTCAAGTCCTTGAATATGGTCTTCCCGGCTCCAATTGCAACAGGATTAATAAACAAATAAAACTCGTCAATTAGTCTTTCTTTAATCAAGGAAGAATCGAACGAGGCTCCACCGTATACTATGATATCCCCACCATTTTGACTCTTTAACTTGTTAATTTCGTCTTTCAGGTCGCCTGTTGCAAGATCTGTATTTATCCACTCCGATTTGTTTAGTGTTTTAGTAAAAACAACCTTTGGGGTTTCTATCATTTTTTTAGCGATTGCATTCCAGGGGTCATCAGGTTTGCTCATCACACTAGACCAATATGAAATAAAGCCATCGACCATTTTTCGTCCCAATAGAATGGTGTCAATGGACTCGGTTAATTCAATTACATATTCTTTGTATTTATCATCCCAGGTCAACCAGTCCATTTCATCATTTGGCCCGGCAATGTAGCCATCTACAGACATTTGCACCTGTAGTTTTAATTTTCTCAAAACCCTTTCATTTACCATCTATGTTCCCTACCATTTCTCTTTAGAAAATCCCGGTAATTTTTATAGTATGAATGTAAAATATCCATGGTCATGTTATCGGTTTTTTCATTCGATCTTGCAGAACCTTTGCAGGCGTTCAAAGGCTCAAAACATTCTCGCAAGTTAGAGTTAACCATGAACAATAGGACATCAAAAATGGCTAATAAGCATGCAAGTGATCAAAAGTATAGTTCAAGTTTATTTTGTCTCATACCTCTTTTTACATTTATGACATGTGGTATCAACAAGTACATAAATAGCATCTAGCGATGCTCGTTTAATATATTCTTAATGCTTTGTTTCCTAATTCATTATCCTTCGATCACAACTATTCTTATTCTACTGTATTCTTCTAAACAGGTTATACAATGATACTTTTATCATCATC
>JBNJLU010000044.1:0-8961 GCA_050591185.1 Candidatus Nitrosocosmicus sp. | reverse complement strand
AACAGACAATGAGCCTAAACCAGAATCAAATACTGCAATTGGTCGGAATAGCATGATAGGGGATCTTTATCTAATTTATTTTTATTTGTATTTAAACTAATAATTTGGCTTTAACCAGTACTTGAATAACAAACGCTCATTAGGTCACTATGTTTTAGTGCAACAACTTCCCGCAGGAATACTATACCCATGTGGGCATATTGTAGGATGTCTTAATAATGTGCATAACGCCTCCGTAAATATTTCTTTCATATGATGTTCAATCCCACACACCATTTCTTCATCTATGTCTATTTTTAAAGCGTCTTTCATCAAAACCTCTAACAATCGAGTGTTACGAATCATTTGTTTACCTATTTTCTCCCCTTCGTTAGTAAGAACAACAATTGAGCCTTTTTTGTAATCAATTAAACGAGTATCGTTTAACTTATGAAGCATTTGAACTACGGAAGGCTGAGTCACATTTAATATTTTGGCTATTGAACTAACTTTTAACTCCTGACCACTTTCTAATATTGACCACATTGCTTTCAAGTACATTTCTACATGTTCTGCCTCTGCAGTGCCTACATACAACTGCTCTGGTATATTGGAATTTCCCGTGTAAATAGTCATTGATGATAATTATAATAGACAGTGTATTGTTTTTTAACTTTATTGATTGACAATTTTGAAATGCCATCATGAAAAAGTTATCCCGGATTAACTTTTTATTTTACAATTTTTTCATGTTGCTTTATGCAAAGTTTTTCTCATTTTTTATTTGCAAAATGACCTGTTGCTTATCCAATGTTAATTCAATGGATCGAACTTTGCTTTTATAGAAAACGATTTTCTTTCCCCTTTCGCTAATCACAATTTTGTCAATAAACAAGAGACCGATATCTTTTAGTTTTCGTATTTTTTTATAAGTTGAACTTATTGGAACGGTATTTTCACTGCAGATTTGAAAAACAGATTTTGATTCATCTAATGTCGATAAAAGTATTTTATATGAAAATCCATCAAATAATTCCTTAAAAATAGGCATAGATTCTTGTTTTTCTTTTTTAAAAACATGTTGTTGAGACTGGGTCATTATTTAGGCTCCCCTAATTCTTAGGTATGCCTAATATTTAAACGGTTATTGCTATTCTGATGACACTATAACTCTATCTTTTATTTTTGCATACTTTTACTTTACGCATCTACAAATAATTCTGCTCATCTAAACAAACACTTCATTTGCTTTCCTCAATTTTCATACAAAACAATTACGATCCTTCAATTCTTCCATATATAAAAAATATCGCATATTTCTGTCCTCGTATTGATAGAAATAAAATGATTCTCAAAATCAAACATGCATGTCTGGAAGGTATTTTTACTAATTAATCTCAATATAGATTACTTGATTAATAAAATAACACAAAACACATATACAATAAAACACATTTCTTCTTCGGGTCGTCATTGAGAATAATTCCCTTAACAATTTACAATTAGGCTCTAAAATGTTTTTAGTATAAAGTAAAAATAAGAGCCTTCATGTGGCCGTCAAACCACCGATAAAGTAAAGATAAGAGCACATTGCGACAGTTAATTGCATCAAAATAATTAATTTATTTATATAGGTTCTATCAGTATCATATATATTGTCAATTAGATAAATGGGCAATCGTATTCCTCATCAGATAAAAACCAAGGTTTTAAGAGAATGGCTTCAAGGTATTTCTCGGGACAAAATAGCATTAAATAGCAATATAAGCAATGGAAGCGTCACAGGCATAATTCAACAAGCCAAAAACAATACCCCAGATCTGGATTTACTTAGAGAGATTGCTTTGGGGATAAGAAAAGAAATTATTGATTTAAACCATTTTGCATCCGCAGTTAGATTAAACAAGAAATTGAATAGATGGGGATTGACAGAAGACAATATAGAAAAACTACTGGACGAGATAAACATCTATTGTTACAGTAATAATAGGGACGAGAAAGAATTTGTATCAAATATGGATGAAGTGTTCAATCTAGCATTTGGTCTTGACATTTCTCCATATGATATTCCTTCCTATATTAATAAAAAGACAATGCAATCAAAGGAACTTGATAAAAAGGTAGCAGAAAAAGAAGATAGAATTAGACAAAAAGCTGAAGAATATGAATTAACTATAGAGGATCTGAAAGAATATAGATCAAATCTACCTCTTGTAAATAAAATAAAGAAACTGGAAAATCATCTGCAAGATAGCAAAAACAAAACATAATTGTTACAAAAAGAAGTTTATGGTTACAAAATCAAACAAGAAATGGACATATATTCAAGATCTGTTCTGGAAAAAGAATTTGATGAGGCCAATAAGAAGTTACCCGAAGGCAAACCTCTTGACATAAAAGAATTATCTAGAATTGTTGATGAAATTTATTTTCACCCCGGTAGAAACGTGCAGATAATTAAGTTAATGCGTCAGCGCTTTGCAAATTCACCATCTGATGCAAAGCCAGAAATTTTTAATTTACATGTACCTGCCCTACCATCGTAGGATGATATATACAATAATATTCATAATCTCCCGGTTCTTCGAATGTTTGACTGTAACTTTGTTTGGTCAACATGTTACCCGAATCAAACAATGAACCTGCATCTGAATCATCACCAGTTCCAGATGTCACAGTATGCGCTATTAGATCATCGTTGTTCCATGTAATTGTTTGCCCGGCTTGAATTTCAATTGGGTTTGGCGAATAGGACTCTTCATCCGCTATGCCTACAATTGTTGCTGGGATTGCACCTGAAGGCGAAGGAGGTGTCTGACTATTTTGTAGTGGGGCAGCTGGTAGATTTTTTGGTGTTGAGCTAGCAGAAGTTGGCAATATCCTATACAAGTCTCCCGCATAGCTTAAGACATACATATAACCATCCGGGCCCACTTCTATGTCAGTTATACCACCAAAACCTTGCCCAAAAATAATGGGTTCACTTTCCCTTGCATTATCAACAGCATTATCGGATAAAGATTGCAAATCCCCGGCAAAAGTGTTATCCAATAAAATTCCACTTCTATCCCCATTAAGTGTCAACCTGTAGATATACCCATTATTGATGTCGGCAGTAAAAAGGTCATTCTGGTAATCTTTTCCCAATTTATCAGAGTTTAGGAATTTAGCATCAGTTATGCCTATAGGAATGTTCCAAACAAACTTTGGATCACCATAATAACCACCACCCAATTTTACCAAATCACTCCCTGATGTCTCAGTACCCATTGCATTATTACCTTCATATCCCTGAATTGAGGCCCAACCACTGTTAAATCCAGGTCCAACCAGATTGATTTCATCACCTGATGAAGGGCCATTTTCAGTATCCCACAAATACCCAGTTACCGGGTCAAAATCGATACCAAAGCTATTTCGAATTCCCATTGCATAATAAATACTTAGAGGCAACTCATTTCCAAAAATGGAACCGCCCGGTACAACCGACCCATCTGGAGTTACTCTCAATATGCCACCAGTACCGTCTGCATTAGGACCATCTTCGGTGTTTTGCGCCAGAGTTCTATGGCCACCCACTTCTCCGATTACCGTATACACGTTATTGTCAGGCCCAATCAAAACTTTACCTCCATCATGATCGGTTCTATTAGTAGTGCCTGGCTCAGCAGGCAGATTTAAAAGAAGAACCGGATTGATTAACTGTCCATCGACATATTCATACCTATACAGCATATTACCAGCCGGTTCGACACCATCTTCAAAATCATCACCATCCTTTCCCCCACCTGACTCAGTGTAATAGAGAAAAGCAAATGTTCTGCCATCAGAATATGTAGACAAATCTATTCCCAACAAACCTCGTTCAATAAAAGTTGCAACCTGAACATCCAACACAGGATTGTCTTGGACAGTGCCATCTTGCACTTCCATCACCCTACCGGTATTTTTTTCAGTTACAAGAATATCATTACTGCCTAAGAATGCCATACTTGTCGGGGTTTTTAAGCCACTGGCTATCTTTTCAACAGTAAGGTTTGGATCATTTATTACAGGGCCATTTGGAGAAGGCTCTGCTTTAGAATATGCGCCATATGATGGTTGAGATGATGGGCACATATTGAAAACCATTATAAACATTAAAGCAATAAAAGACATTGACAATCGTTTTTTGTGTACAAAACCCATCTGAATAAAAATGGACAAATGAATAAATTAAAACGTTACGTCTTTGTGTTCTATAAATATTATTAGGTAATCAAATAGTAGTTTTATCACACATAATATGCGTTATTATTGATTTATAGCATTATCCGCACCATTGAATAGTTGTTAGGTTAAATATACAAAATAAAACCATTGACTAAATCATCCACATGGTTTAGAGTTAGGCTAAATAATCTATGACAGAGATAAGAATACCATTTTATGTATGCATAGCATAATTGATTGACACATCATAAAAAAACCTCGATGGTTGACATTTCCAAGCATACAGGGCATCTTCATAAATATTTCTAAATATAGCACGGTGAAAACCATTGTGAGAGCATTTGAAAATAATAGACCTTACGCAGGATATGAATGAAAACACGCAAGTTTTTCCAGGTTCGCCCAATTTAAAGATTTTAAAATGGTCAACCTATAAGATGCATGAGTATGACTCTGAAATGATTTTTACCAGCACTCATCTGGGAACACATATGGACGCCCCCATTCATTTTAGCCCAACGGGAGAATCTGTAGAAAAAATTCCTTTAGAGAAAACAGTAGTTTTGGATAATACAAAAGTGTTGAAAATTATAAAAAACGATGATGAAATTATCGATGTAGACGAGGTTAAAATATACAACATCAAAAAGAACGATACAGTATTGATATACACAGGCTGGTCCTCAAATAGATTAAAAGACAAATACCTTAAAAAAAACCCAGGCTTGTCAGAACAAGCCGCAGAGCATTTAGCAAACCTAGAGATAAATCTAGTGGGAATAGATAGTCCCAACATTGATCCTGCATTTGACAAAAAATTCAAATCGCATAAAGTTTTTTCTGCCAAAAGCATTCCAATAATAGAAAATTTAACTAATTTGGATAAGATACACAAAGACAAGTTTATATTTATTGCGTTACCACTAAAATTAGAAAATTGCTCGGGTTCCCCAATAAGGGCAGTAGCTTTAATCAATTAACCTATTTCAGTAGTATAATTAATTATAGCAACACTAGATTATTATATATAAATATGTATTCGAAAAAACAGGGGACAATCTAGAACATTTGGAGATATACAATCAAGGAACATGATTTGGGCTTGTACGCTACTAAAAGGCCAGATTGACTTATTATATAATAGAACATTTAGAAAATGGGAAATTGATATATTATTCTTTTACATGCTTAATGGAAGGCTGAAGGAAAATATAGCACCTTTACCACCTTCGTTGTTCTTAGCCCATATCTGTCCACCATGAGCTTCAACAATGCTCTTGGAAATAAAGAGTCCCAATCCTGTACCCTGAAAGGATTTTGTTGTAAATTTGGTGAACAACTTTGGCAATATTTCTTTGTCGATTCCATTGCCTTTATCTTTTACACTTACAACAACAAACGAGCCATCATCTTTACTATCGTTATTATCATTTATTGTGCTGCCCCTTTTTTTATTTATTTTTGTTTTTTCAACTTTTATGGATATTGTTTTCTCTCCCTCATTGTCCTTCCTCTCATTGCCTTCTTTGGGTGTAAATTTAATGGAATTGTCAATTAGGTTGGAAACAACTTGGGCTATCCTGACCTTATCGCCATAAACAGTAAATGGACTATTTGATGCATCAAATTCAATCTTTACTTTCTTATCTTTGTCTGAAGGATTGCTAAACTCTTTTAACACATCCAGTATTAGACCATCTAATTTAAAATGTTCCTTTTCTAGTCTTAGTGAATTACTTTCGATTCGCGAAATATCCAAAATGTTTTCGGCCAGTCTTTTGAGTCTGACTGCATTTCTTAATATGATGTCACAATACTCTGCTGTTTGCCCGTTATCCTTAATACTGTTTTTAATTAGTTTTGTTAGGCCAAGTATTGGCTGAATCGGGGTCCTTAGCTCATGAGCCGCGGTATTGATAAACTCTTTTTGCATTTTATCATGAACTTTGAGTTGTTCATTAGCCGACTCAAGTTTTTTATTGGATGTTGAGAGGTTTTCGTTTACTTTTTTTAACTCAATCGTTCTCTCTGTAATACCCTTATCTAAAATACTGTTAATCCTGCTTAGAAATATGATCAAAATCATGACTGCTGCGATAATGCCAACAATAAGGGAAAACATCTCCAATCGCTCGGTTGCGATTATGCTGTTGATTTTTGAGTATATTGTCGAGGTAGGGGTTATTATAAAAGCCGAATATTGGGTTTTTCCATTCAACGATATGGGGTAGCCAGATGTCAGTCTTTCGCCATTTACAAATTCATATATTGCTGATGACGGTTTTCCTGAAAATACCACTGTGCTAATAAGATTGTTCAACACTTTGTTATGAGCAGAAACATTTTGAAAAAAGCTTCCGTTGAAGGGCTTTCCTACCAGTGATGGCAGGGGATGCGCAAGAAGCACCCCTTTACTGTCCAATACGGAAAGGTATCGTGACTCGATATCGTATATGTTTCCATAATACTCAAACATTTCATCAGTTGGTATTACAACACCCACCAATCCGATATAGTACGTTCCACTAGAATTATTGATGATGATGGGATATGTTGCAGCTATTCTATATCTGCCATCCGCCCCAGTAAAGATGTCTGAAAATTGGGGGGACCTGGTATTGCTTGTTTCTTTTACCCACTCTAATGAAGAAAAATCCCTTCCGATAAAAGCAGGCTGCCCTTGAGGGACTATATTCACTTTTACTGTTCCGTTTGCATCTAGTATAAACAACCTATCTACAGGTGTAGAAGAGTTCATCTGTCGATAGTAGCTTTTTAGCAAACTTTCGGTGTTATTGGATGTAAGATCCCCTTGCTGAAGATATCTAGAATAAGATATTCCCTGGAGCCTTGCCATTATCGAATCCATATCAGACCTTATATGCTGCGCAAGAGCCCTGGTGTTATCTTCTTGGTTTTGCTTTTGTTGTTCAAGCATACTGTCCCTAATACTTTGCTCGGTTTGTTGCTGAAAGTAAAAGAAAAAAGCAAAAGATATTGTGATGATGATTATAATGGAAATAATAATATTTCTTTTTACTGATGAATTATAAAGAGGCAAACCTTCTCTATGGAGTCTTCTTTTAAGTTTGGAAAATAAACCCACAACCATAATTATTAACAAAGGTAATAAAACATTAATCTGCTAACAATACATTTATTATTTTTAAGGCTCATAAAAATGTCTGCCTCTTGGTAATTTTATTTTTGGAATCCATTAATCCTTAAACATAACTTTAACTAATCTCTTAAAGGTAGGCTAATTAAATGGTCATCCAACCGGGTTAAAAATGAGTTCTACTTTTTCTATGCCCATACTAGAAAGTATTTTTAGTGTTTAATGCATTCTCAATTGATATATTTTCTATGTTCCAAATAATAAAGAGCTCTAACCTAATGGGACACTTACACTCTCATCGCTATTTCCATGGGTATAAGTGATACAGGTAGGAAATATGAGTGCAATTTCTTTACTAGAAACACAAACTTCATAGGCGGACCCCGGTGGAAATTCACTATCTGGTAAATCCTAGGTAACCATTGCTGCATTGTTACTTGTTCTTATACTTGCCCAGTTATACCAAGCACTATCGACCCATCCATCTTGTCCTTTAACTTGTACCCAAGCTTTGTCATCGCCAAACGGCTTATTATACAAATCTACATATAATGTCCATGCAAAAGCCTTTTCTATTAAAGATGGCCCTAATGCTGCGACTGCAATAACGATACAAATTAGATAAATCCAATTTTTCATATAACATTATTCTATGTTACTATAATATCTATTTTTATGAATAAATAAAATAGAGATCATTTCTAGAAAATGTTCTAGGTTAGTAAAAGTAAATTCCATATGCCGACCATGGATTATCATAATCACCATCAGTAAATAATATTTTTACAAATCATTCATCTTAAAAGAAATATGAATAAAAAGTTATTCGGTGATGAGTGTGTTATTGGCAATAACATTACAACAGCCTTTGCAACGTCTATGAGTGAACAATCAGTGTCATTACCAAAAGAGATACATAAAAATGTTTTTCAGAAATTTATCTCAAGAATATTAAATGGTAGATTACCGTCATTTTCCTAACTATTGTTAATTTTGTTAATTTATGATTCCTATGACATAGTCTTTCTAAAACCATTGGTAAAATATGGCAGATATAAAAAATAGATGCATTACACAACACAATATGCTTCTTTTAAATTGTTCCTCCCATCCTCTTTTAACACGAACATAAGGATAGAAACTATTTTTCCATATCGATACTTTTCCTTAAATCAAGAGTCGCAATAACAACGAATAAGTTAATTTTTATTTTAGTTAATAATTGATTTATTTTGTACTATAAAAAACAATTATCTTTAATATTAAATAGCTGTATTAGATTTCGGTTCAAAGATTGTGACTAAAGATGATTTCCTGTCTCTTTTGAATAATCATGATGTTCACTTGAGAATAAATTCTGTTAAATTTGAACATCATGTTAATCAAATGGTTATCTCCAATAATCAACCAATTAAAGGAACTGCGGTATTTCATAAAAATGATGGCTTCCCAATAAAATTGGATATAGAAAGTTTTCTTATCATATCAATCGAATGCAGACATAAAGTAATTGATGAATTTAAGATTCCAATTGGATCTACAATTGAATGGAAAATTGTAAATGGTATAGAGGATGGGGTTTTTAAACATGGTTATGGCCCAAATGGCTCTGTTCACTTAACGATAAGCCTATAGCTTGAAGATGTTCTATC
>JBNJLU010000043.1:0-8983 GCA_050591185.1 Candidatus Nitrosocosmicus sp. | reverse complement strand
GACATCATGGAGACTGATTGGTGCCATGATAATGGTACATGGCGATGACAAGGGGCTGATGTTGCCGCCCATCATCGCTCCAATTCAAATAGTGATAATCCCAATTTACAAAAGTAATAACGAAATGGCTGTAAAAGAAAGCGCGAATTTGTTGAAAGGCAGTCTTTTGGAATCGGGATATAGGGTTTTTGTGGATGGGAGAAACGAATACACCGCGGGTTGGAAGTACAATGAATGGGAGGTTAAAGGGGTTCCAATTAGGGTAAGCATCGGTCAGAGAGACATTGAAAACAAAACCGTAGAAATAGTGCGTAGGGACAATGGGCATAAACAGGTAATTCCGCTAGAGCACTTGGGTGAAAGCATGGAAAAAATCTTTACCGGCGTTCAAAATGATTTATTTAGTAATGCGCAAAAATATTTAAAGGAAAAAACCAATAGGGTGTCAAACTATAAAGAGTTTAAAAAAATGATGGATGCATCAGAGGGATTTGCAGTGGCGGGATGGTGCGGCAAGGAAGAATGCGAATTAAAAATAAAGGAAGAAACCACCGCAGATATCAGGGTGATCCCGTTTGACCAAGATGTGGAATTGAACAAAGAATTGAAAAATTGCATTTACTGTAACGGATTGTCAGAAAAAACCGTTGTTTTTGCAAAGGCATACTAAAACAAATTAGCCCACAGATGGTTAAACCAGTGGTTTTGATTCGGCAATCCCCAAACAGAATGTTTATGTAAGGTTTTTCCAAAACAATTATTGTAACTTGTCAAAAAAGATCAATGACAGCGGCAGAAAAAAGGACATCAAGGTTATAATAATTATAGCAATTATATTTGTAGTTGCTTTTGTTCTTGTAAGAGTAGCTTTATCGAATTCAAACCCGTTTTATGTTGTGGCAAGTGGAAGCATGGTTCCAGTCCTAAATGTTAATGATTTGATAGTTGTGTGGGGCAAAGACAACAACACGTCTTTTGATGGCGCAAAGGTTGGAGATATCATTGTGTTCAAAGCATTTATTGCTGACCCTGGGGAAAAAGAGGGCAAAACAATAGTTCACAGGGTTGCATCTGTTTTTGAGGAAGGGGAGACCCTGAGGGGAAATACCGAACTTAACCGATTGTGTTATCCCGTTTCAGTACCTGCTGTTTTGGAGAACAAAACGATATTGACCAAAGGGGATGCAAATGAGTGCTCTATTCCTGGGGTTGATATTCCAATCACACAAGAAAACTATATCGGAAAGGTGGTCTATACTGTCCCACAGGTGGGGATTATACCTGCAATCTTAAAACCGCCGGTAAATTATATAATCATGGCCGTGATAGGCGGATTGTTGGTGGCGTCTTTTATAAAAAGTAACAAAAAACAAGAAGAAAAAGTAAAAGATGAATGACCAAAGCAAAAACACTCAAACCAGAATATCCATATTAATGCACAGACAAGATGACCCCGTCAAATGCACGGCTGCCAAACTCATAAAATTTAAGATGGCAACTGAGGTGAGAAAAATTCCATACAACTCAGTTGTGTTGGATCCTTTTTCAGATGTTGCTCTTACACAAGAAGACAAACAAAACATGAATGGTATCTGTGCTATTGATTGCTCCTGGAAGTTAGCCGCTGACACAATCAAAATACCGAAAAAACTGAGCATAATCAATAGGAGGCTTCCAGCTCTACTTGCCGGAAACCCGACCAACTATGCTAAATTGGGTATGCTTTCTACATCCGAGGCAATATCCGGTGCTCTATATATTTTAGGTCATAAAGTGCATGCCTTGGAGATAATGAATAAGTTTAAGTGGGGACATACATTCATTGACCTAAATTACGATGTTTTGGAGGATTATTCTAACACAACCGAGCAATCTCGAATCAAACAAATAGAAAAAGAGTATTTTCCAAATGTGTTTGTTGACACAGATTAATACCTGTGTGTACATAATTAATTGAATTATGCAAAGTTAATAAATTATGGAGTTTGTTTTTACTTTGTGAGCTAGCGGGCAAGTCACTTCTGACATGGCGAAGAGGAAACTCCTCCCTCATTACAGGGACCTGAATTAGCGATAATTAGAAGGATACTTCTGGCAACGAAATAGAAAAGAATTCAGACTAAATCAAAAGCTATGAGGACTAGTAATCTGAGCGATTTTATGCTGAAATGAAACTGTCGTCCCAGGTTGAGAAAGGCCAAATAGAGTTTGAGTCCTGTACATATACTCAGGTAGGCTGCTTAGCTGAATCTTGCCTAAAACAAAAGGAGGGTTACTACTAGCACACATATATGTGCATAAACACACATATATCTATACCCCTAACTGTCTTTAGTGTTCGGTTAGGGCCATAGATTTTCTTTAAAAAAAATTACCCATGTTCGTGCGTACAATAAAAAAACTATTAAATCACAAATTTCTCTATATATTAAAAAAGGATGAGCAGTAATGCAGAATATCCCGACATTTTCCATAACGAATACTCTAAAAGGCTAGCTGAAAAATACGGATATAAAGACTGGATGATATCAAGATTCTTAAGGTTTGTCCCAAACACCGAATTGCTCCTGGAATACATTGAAAAAAACAAATCGTCATATTCTGAATACATTAGAGCAAACAGTCTGAAAATGGATTCTGTAGGCCTCAAGAAAAGGCTTACAGAAAAAGGGTACCTTCTTGAAGAAACGATACTAGATGAGGTATTTAAGATAGATAGGGCCAACAATGCAAGCAATTCGAATAATGACAGGAAAACAAATTTACCAACCATTGGATCGACTTTGGAATACCTGAAAGGATACTATTACATACAAGACCTTAGCTCATGCATCGCAGTAGGTGAGTTGGAAATTGACGAAAGGGATTGTACAACCGTTTTGGATATGGCGGCATCACCGGGGGGAAAAACAACCCATATGGCTCAAAAAATGAATAATGCCGGCAATATTATTGCCTGTGAGCCGAATCCTAAAAGAATGGCGCCGTTACTTTTTAACTTATCAAGATGCGGTGTAAAAAACACAACAATTTTCAACATGCCAGGTGAAGATGTCGAAAAGTTGGGAATAAAGTTTGATAGGGTCCTACTTGATGCACCTTGCTCTTGCGAGGGGATAGTGATTAAAGACGATACGAGAAAGAAAAGCAGAAACCTAGAGGATATAGAAATTTGCAGCATTAAACAAAGAAATCTGATCCAATCAGCCTTTCAGGTTCTAAAACCCGGCGGAAAAATGGTGTATTGTACTTGCTCCTTTGCACCCGAAGAAAATGAGATGGTGGTCGATGAGTTGATGAGAAACAATAAAGACAACGACATGGAGTTAGAACCCGTGAGGTATGGGATTGATGGATTGACCGAATATGGCGACCGTCAATTCAGTAAAGAGTTGCATCACACAAAAAGGCTGTATCCTCACATCCACCATACAAATGGATTTTTCATTGCAAAATTGAGAAAAAAACAATCCCAAGTTGTTTAAAGATATTCCCGCAACGGCTGAGACCGTATTAAAAAGGGCGTTTAATAACTGGGGAATATTTGGTTTGTATGGAAAGATGGATATTATTGTAAAACAATCAGGAAAAAACAATGGGAATTCGAAAATAGAAAAAAAACCTTTGAATGATTCAGGTGAAAAAAAAGACAACAGGGACCTTCATGTACATGTTTGTTCAAACAGGGTGCAAAAAGAATTGGCCGTCAAATTACAGCCCGCACATTCTGGAATAATAATCGGGCAAATAAAAGATAAAAGATTTTTACCAAACCTGAGTTTTGCAGAGTTGGTCGTAAGACATAACCCAAAATTAAACTATCCTTATGCGATTTTAGAAAATAAGTCTTCAAATTTGGTAATATATGGAAGAGACATTATGGGAAACTCGATAGTTGATTTCTTTAACGGAATAAAAGAAAATCAGATCCTGATAGTTTTAAACCAAAAAAAAGAGGTTATAGGGATAGGAAGATCAAGATTCAGTGGCAATCGGATTGCCCAAAGTGACAAGATAACTATAGACAACATTCGGGATATAGGGACACATTACCTAAAAGGCGAAAATAGATATGGCGCACTTCATGGTGATTGAATTACAGGATTTTTATATTTTTGTGGTTTCCCGTTTTGTTTTCATTTTTGTTTTTGGACCTGTTACAAAAATATGTTTTTATTTCTTTCCCTTTAAAAGTAACTCATGCAGGTATTATCATTAGGGGATGTGCAAATGTCATGTGTGTTTGACAGACGCATGTCTGAAATCGTCATTTGCCCTTGTTGCATGAAGCTAAATGTGCTAATTGCTGGATCTTGATATAGGGATACCAAACTATTCTGGAGTGGTGTCTGTCTAAAATATAGCACTAACCAAGCAAAAGCATGCTTTAGATTTGCAGAAAGTCAATTACGAAAGTCTATTGCAATAAAAAATGTGGTTATTTTCTGGCTTTTACAAGAACCAGTACAGCTATTCCGGCCATCATGACTCCAAAAATCAGAAACACCGTAATTGGAAAACCACCTGATGATGTTTCTATGCCTATTGGAGCGTCATTGGTTACCAAAGAAAATTCACTGTTTCCTATCTTTATGATCTTGGAAAATCCTCCTATCTGTAATTGCCCACTGGGAGGCGCTGTTAAACTATGCATGTTGACATTTACATTGTTGATAGTACCGGATGCATCAGTCTCTTTTACAGTATGGGTTCCCTCCCTAAAACTACTTTCACCCAATGAGTATATGGATATTATCTCTGACCCTCCCTCTCCTATATCAAATCCAAATCCAGAAGCTCCAGCTTGAGCACCAGTTGCATCAAACAAAAAGTGCCAATTTCCCATTGCCGTACCAAACTCCTCGAAATCAAGTAATGGCTGATTAAAAGTTTCGGCTAATGGTGTATTTGCAATGGCAGGAGCCAACTCTGGAGCTAATTTTTTAAAACCCCCAATAGGGTGATTAATGTCTATCCTACCATACTCTGGAGTGTCAACATATAGTGGTTCATTTGTGGAAAAGCTTCTCCAATCCAAATCGACGATGGCCGAATCTGTTCCATTGGTTGATGTTACGAGATTTGCTGCAACGGGCCTTAGTTCAACCTGGTATGATAATGTTGAAGTAGCGGGGCCGCCATTAATACTTGCCCTGTACACAACAGTGGCATTCTCAAATTGCACATGACTTTGCTTTTCTTGTAATAATACATTATTTATGGAAGATAAAATTTGGGTTAATCCATTGTTGGGATCTGATGAATTTATAGTGAAAGAAACACTTTCCTTTCTGCCGTTTAAAAGCTCGGAAATAGCGCTATTCTCAGGATACCTTAATGTAATGATTTTATCACCTTTAAATGAAGCTTTTGCTTGATCGAGAGTTGGGGAAATCGCAGCTTCGAACTGTATTGCAAACGCCTGATTAAAACTACCGCCAAAGATAACCACAGCTAATAAAATCATCATACATTTTGAAGTTATTAATTGCAATGAAATTCATTTCGATATGGCCTGTTTATAATCTTATTGAAATAAAATGCATAGTGTCAACTTTGACCTAAATTACCCTGGCAATAAAGCAATAATTATAGATTATTTGCAAAAAGGTATATAATTTGTAAAGCCCAAAAAAATGTAAAAGATAAAAAAAGCAAAAGAGATTGTTTTCTTGACTATGATAACAATTTTGGCTGGTGGCACCGGATCCGTCAAATTGGTAAGGGGACTCTATAACGAATTCAACGAAAATATCACAGTTATTTCTAATGTTGCGGATAATTTTTGGTTTCATGGATTGTATGTGTGTCCGGACATCGACACAATCATCTATGGCCTTAGCAACAACCTGGATAAAAAAAAGGGTTGGGGGATTAAAGGGGATTCATTTAATTTCCTAAATCACATGAAGGATAAAGGTGAGGAATCATGGTTTGGTTTGGGAGACAAGGATTTAACAACACACATTATAAGGACAAAACTGCTCAAAGAAGGCAAAAACCTGTCGGAAATAACCGATTTTTTTGCAAAAAAATACAACATTTCCGTCAAGGTAATTCCTGCATCAAATGATCATTTTGAAACCCGCATAATTACCAAAGATAAAAAGGAGATGCATTTACAGGAGTTTTGGATAAAATACAAGGGGGGTATTCCAATATCTGATGTAGTTTATCACAATATAGAGAACGCCCAAATAACAGAATCTGCAAAAAAGGCCTTGCAAAATTCAAAGCTAATAATATTTGCACCAGGCAATCCCATAACAAGTATTGGATCAATCATCAATATAGAATCCTTTAAAAAAGTGATCAAATCCCTGAGAAATAAAGTGGTGGTTATTTCACCATTTATCTCAAATAAAGCCATTAGCGGCCCAAGCGAAATGTACATGAAAGCAAAAGGGGTGGAGCCATCAACACAAGGTTTAGTTAATCTTTATTCGGAGTATACAAATGAAATGGTTTTTTCAGACAAAGATAAAAAAGGTCTTGGAGAGCAGATGATGAAAAACCATCAAAACATTAGCTTTCATTTTACAAACATCATGATGGACACACCATTAAAAGAGAAAAACTTTGCAAAGTATGTTGTTTCAAACTTTTACAACAGGTGAACAGTGGTTCTTATTGAGATCATCAAAGACCGCAATAATTATCCCTATCAAAAAATTCGATTACAGCAAAACAAGATTGGGTTCATTTTTAAATTCAAGTGAAAGAAAAGAACTGACCAAATTACTAATGCTAGAGACACTGGAGAAAATATCAAACTTGCAGCAAAAGCAGATAATAATAGTCTCTGGTGAAAGGTTTGAACCAATGGATAGATTCAGAGATATTGTTTTAATTGAGGAGAACGATCTTAACGGAGTAAACAACGCAATAGGGTTGGCAAACAGATTTATAAAAGACAACGAATTTAGCGAATCGCTGGTTATTCCAATCGATTTGCCATTTTTATCTGCAAAGGATTTGCGTGATGTGATAGAAACCTCAAGGAAATTTGAAAAGGGTATCTGTATAGTTCCATCAAAAAGATTTGACGGAACAAATGTTTTACTGAGGAAGCCTAATTTGGTTATAGATACCTTTTACGATAATAACAGTTTCTATAACCATGTCAAAATCGCGGCAGAAAACAACGTATCCATAGAGATAGTCAAAAATGAGAACCTGATGATTGATTTGGACACTGTCGACGATATTATGGAAATAATGGGCAGATACAACACAGTGCATGATGGCCACAAGACCTATAGTGGCGTGGAAGAGAGCAAATCCATAATTTTCTTAAAAGATAAAATGAAAGACAGGCTAAAAAAAACATTTGAATTGGGTGTCGAAGATTCTTATTCCAATTATGGTGATACTTGATTATTGCTAAATAATGTCATAGCCATTGTAGTGATATCTTTTATAATAGTGGGATCCATGTGGGGGATAGGTGGCCTATTGAATCCGCCAGAAGAAAATAAAATAGAAAAACCAGGCGACTCTGTTTTGCTAATCGCACAAAATAACGCGTTTAACGAAACAAATCCCACAATATTTGTTAAAGAGAGTGCCCCAACCAAGCTGGTAATTCTCAATAAAGATTTTGTCAAACATGATTTTATTTCTGAGGGTCTAGGGTTAAACACGGCGTATTTGACAACTGAGCGGGATTTTGTTACCGCAATTGCATCTCATAGAATAGGAGAGTATGAGTATTATTGCTCTTTTCACCCGTCAATGAAAGGAAAAATCATCATCGGATGATGATGGCGGCTTAAAATTTTTATTCCATTTGGGGTGCACATAAAAATACATGTACAATCCCTCTGATGACACATTTTTAATTGCAAGTTCAATTGTTAATTGTCGTGGCAACTATGCTTTGGAAATAGGGGTTGGTTCTGGATATTTGACTGAAATTTTGTGCAATAACTATAAATTTGTTTTTGGAACCGATATAGATTTTGCCTCTGTTAAACACAGCAAAACCTTTCTCAAAAACTTTGACAACAAATTCTTAGTTTGCTGTGATGTGTGTGAGCCGGTCAAATTTAGGTTTGATATTATAGTTAGTAACCCTCCCTATCTGCCATCGGCAGGTGACAGGGACATAAAAGACAACACTATCTATGGCGGACATACGGGAACAGAAACCACATTGAGAATCCTGCGCCTAATCAAATCAAATCTAACGGACGAAGGCAGAATAATATTTTTGAAATCATCTTTGTCGGATGATGAAAAAATCAATCGGTTTGTTGATGGGAATTCCTTGAAAAGGCGCGTATTGGCAAGAAAAAAAGGATTTTATGAAAACCTTGAGGTGTGCGAAATAACAAAAAGATGATTAATGGAAATATATTATTTCATTAGAAAAGCTGCAGATCTTTCTGCGATGGCATTGGTCATGCCAGATAGTGATGCTGTTCCGCCTAAATCATATGTCACGAATTTGTTTTCGTTTATTACTTGTTCTGTCCCTTTAAAAATTGCATCAGAGATGTGTTTTTCTCCCAGGTATTCTGCCATCCAGGCTCCTGATAAAATTGTGGCTACGGGGTTAACCTTGTTTTGACCTGCGTATTTTGGAGCGCTACCGTGCGCAGGTTCAAACATTGCATATGAATCACCGTAATTACCAGAATAAACATTTCCTATGGAGCCAACATGGCCTGACGCACATTCGGAAACAATGTCCATGAATAAATTTGTGCTAAGCAGTATGCTATTGTTAAACCGCTCTGGGTTTTTAACAAGCTGCTGGGTCATGTTGTCAATGTAGTATTCCTCTACATCGATTTTTGGAAACATTTTTTGTGTTTCTACAACGGCATTCCAGAAAATTCCGTCGGTTTCTTTAAGGATGTTTCTTTTGGTAATTGCAAATATCTTTGTAAATCCCTTTTGTTGGGTTAGTTCAAATGCTTTTTTTACAACGCGTCGGCACCCCTTTCCGGTTGTTTTTCTCACCGCTATTGCTGAGTCG
>JBNJLU010000042.1:0-9119 GCA_050591185.1 Candidatus Nitrosocosmicus sp. | reverse complement strand
GGCAAGGTTTTTGCCCTCAAAGAGCCTGTTGACTGAGGGGTTTGTTATGTCATTTTCTTGCTGACCCACAAACACTATTTCCCATGATTGTTTTTATACACCACACACCTTTTGGTTCACCACCACTGCTGCTGCTCTTTACAGAATGTCTTGTTGGTTATGGTTGCCTAAGGCAATGGATATCGAAAACAAAACAGCGCTGGAACAAAAAGTATCTGACAGTTAGGATTGTCTTCTGATTTTTCGTCCCGTAGCCATTACATTTAAAAAGAGACATCACAAACTCTACCATTAATCGCCACAACTTTATCATATTTTTTTCCAATTATGTTGAATGCTTTGCTTTATGTCGTTACTTTCGGCAGCAATGAGATTCTCTTCCTATGGCACCTTAAAGCACAGGTGCTTATACGCTTTTGTAGATAAAATTTTGCCGTTAATAAAAAGGTTTATCTATGTTTCTAAATGGATTTATCAAAGAAAACAACTCAAGAACCATTACCTTGGAAAATATTTGAAAAACATGTAAAACAAGGTGGATTGTTTAAATAAGCATTCTCTAAAAAACTATTAAGTTGATCCCATGATCTCGACAAGGGTAAAACAACCATCATAAAAAAAAAGGGGTTTGAGTGTGATGTTATTGGTAAAGTAAAAAAAGTATTATGAAAAAATATGGAAAAAATGTGAAACACATCTAATTCATTTATGTTTAAAATATTCCAAAATAGAATCACATAAAGAAAAAGCTTCACCTGGTTTTGGGAATTCAAGTAAAAAAAAGAATTAGATAAAATGGGCAGTCTATAGCATATATTTTGTTGAAATCCGTTACCACTGGTTTTGGTGATCCATCATCATACCCTGTTTATCATAGCCCGTGTGCATTCCCATCATCATACCCTTATCCTGATAGTCTCCTGAGTGCATCGTCATCATCCATTCCATCATGGACATTTCATTTGATGCCACAACTTGCCCATTTCCAGGATCTACAATGACATTGTAGAACTTCATGTCAGGAGTTCCAAGGACTATAGAATATACAAGAAAACCGTCTTTTTCTTCACCATTTGCCGACATTGCATTTGAGCCATTTCCTATCGTTTGCTCAGCAGTGCTTATTGCCTGGGTCAAGCTTACATTAAACTTTGAGCCAAGAGCCTGGTACATCGTATTCATCATGTTTATGGTTCCGTTTATTTTTTCGTGTTTTTGTCCCATACCGTATTTTTGATAATCATTGCCCATAGCCATGCTATGATCACCACCCATCATTGTTGTACTGTTGTTGCCAGAAGTCGCATTATTGCCAGCCACAGTAGCATTATTGTTGCTTTGTGCAAAACCATTTTGAAATGATGTTGAAATTGTTACCATACTTACGGTTGCTAATAAAATCGCAGCCAAAGAAAAAGCCTTGATAGATAATGTATTCATTGCTAAATTAAAAGTACCAAAACATAAAATCTTTACTGTAACAATTCATGATTAAAGTATAACATAACAAGTTTCCATTTTATCTACAAAAACATGGAACATTTACAAGATTAATTATGAATATACAAAGGTCATATCCAATTTATAATTTGAAAAACATAAGAGAGATAAATCAACAAACCCAAAATACTTGGCGCTAATATTATAATGTATAACCCTATAACAGTGTCTACAAAAAAAGGCTACCTCACCGTAATAGAAATCAGTTCAAGCAGAGAGTCAAAAGCGCCAATATTTGTCATAATGCATTTTATTATAGATAATGTAATTTGTATTTGAATTATAAGAAATACAGGGCTTTTAGCACTTAATTTAAATAAATTTATAAACAAAAAACATCAGCAGGACAATAAACTCGAATCCTAAATGCAGTATTAACATAAAAGGCAAGTGAACCTATTTCAAAGGTCGCAGGGTCTACAAAAACCTTGATCCCATCTATATGATATATTTTCATAGTTCCCCTCATATTAAACCACAAATACAAATAACCACTTACCGTTACTTAAAATCAGCAGCATATAGTAGTAACAGCACCATAATTTCGTCCTATCCAAATCACAGCGGCTTAAGATACCTAGATCAGTAAACAGCATTTTCCAACAAGTACAAATTTTTGAAATTATGCAAATTAAGATTTAACAAATAAAAATGGTTTTCTTTTGGTGTGGGTATTGTTTTAATGAACAGTGTACAGGTTTGAAATTCTAACCTAAATGCACATTATCCATTTTTGCTCCAATCCATTATAAAATAATGTTGGTTGATAATACATCATTATTTCCAGGTGTGTTATCCTGCCATGTAAGAAATATACCATTGTCAAGGGAGACCGCGGCAGAAGGACATTCCGATACCCCAGCATTGTTGCTTATGTTCTGGGCACTGCTAAAGGTGTTGCCCCTGTCCAAACTTTTCATTAGGAATATATCCTGATTTCTCTCAGGTTCATTGACAGCCCCTTGCACTGCAATAATCAATTCATCATAATGCGAGACAATTTCCACATTATGTGAACTGTTGAACTTCTCTTTTATAAAAATGGGCGAGGTAAAACTATTGCCACCGTCAGTACTTTTTGCAAAGAAGATTCCACCATCACCACCACTATCTACACCGTTGTCGTCATTAGGTCCAATGTTGTTGTTCTGGTCAACAGACGGGTCAGGAGAACCCCATACCACATAAACATCATTGTCATTGGCAGCTATTTGCGCCTCACCGGGCTTTTCATCAAGATTTATCCTAATTTCTTTGCTAAAACTATTGCCACCGTCAGTACTTTTTGCAAAGAAAACCCCATCCTTTTTGCCGTATATGGTGCTCGCCTCATCTTCTCTGTCGATATTCCATATCACATAAACATCATTTTTGAAGGAAGAAATTTTGGGGAACGAGGATGTTCCGGCATTGTTGCTGAGGTTTATCACGTCACCAAAGGTGCGCCCGCCATCTGAGATGGATACAAAGGATATGCTGCTATTGCCATTGATGTTTCTTTGAGTATCCTGCCATGTCACATACACTTTATTTCCGACTACATCAATCTCTTGGTTGTGTGAATCCGCGGCATTGTTGCTGAGGTTTATCACGTCACCAAAGGTGCGCCCGCCATCTGAGCTGGATATAAGGTAAGTATCCCTATTTGACGACGAATTGTCTGTCCACACTACATAAACATTGCTTCCGTTAACAGATATCTGAGGATGTTCAGAAAATCCGGTTTTGTTTGAGAGTTTTGTTATGTCACCAAAGGTGCGCCCGCCATCTGAGCTGGTCTTTAAGAGTACATCATAATTTAGTGGATTGTTATCAAAGATACTTTCCTCCCATGTCACATATACATTATTACCAAATGACGCCACCTGTGGATATACCGAATCGTTATCATTATCACTGATATTATCAATAACAAATTCATCATTGTTATATTGTTGAGAAAAGGCCAATGGTTGGGAATTTACATCATATATCACAACAGGCGATAACAATACAAGTAAAAATATAATAAAATAACATTCTTTTTTAGTTGAAAGCATCAGATAATTTATCACAATCTTTTATAATAATCTAACTTGAATTTTGCTAGGATGCCATAACAATCATAATCACAATAAAATGGGCGTGGAGGAGGAATTGAAATCATTAGAAGAAAAAGAACAGGGTTCTGAAGGCCTACCTTAAAGATCCGCATAAAGTTATTCAATGTTTATTGTAACATCTTTTTCTGCTTTTTGTTTTTAGATGTCCCTCTTTATTTCCTTTTGATTTTTGGTGATATTCAGTTTGAAATTTATAATGGTTATTTTGCAACTGTCAAGATCTGATGAAAGTGTGCCATATGTCCAAGTAGCAAATGCCAACCCACCATTTCAATTCATCAGCCAAGTCTTGCGACATCTTCATCATGATTTCGTTGGTACATTTTTCTTTTTGTTAGCCATTTTGTTGCATTCTTTACCATACACATATGGCCATTGTGCCTTTGTTCCATGTTCTTTGCCACTGTCCCTTACGCATCGTTATCAGCCAATTCTGCCAGCACATCTCCGTGGCAAGCATCTGGCATACACCAGCAGCCAAGTGTCTTCCCCCTTAGTTCGGAACGGATTTGTTTGATTAATGAAGTATTGGCAAGGATCCAAATTCTATACTTACGAATTACATCTTGCCTCGAACCATCTGTTCCAATTTTGAATGGATTGTCCCACTTTGATGGTCTGCCAATATAAACATCATGGGTTCTTTTTTGCAGTTGACAACCCGTGTTTCCCTATTAACCATAATCCACAATACTATAGCCACAGTGTATTTTTTAGCATTTGGCTATATCCGAGATGATGAACAGTTGTATGCGGAGTCATTCGCAGAAATTGCCCAATCAAGAATCGACACTCCAATTGCTAACATGCGTGTCTATTTTTTGAATCAGGCATTTACTTACTGATTTCAGCAACACCATTATTAAAAAGATCTATGGGTTCTAAAATAACAATACAAATCACGCTTTCACAATAAACATTAGCGTTATGAAAGATTTGAGCGATTTGCAATAAAAAGGAAGGAAGGATTTACCATAAATTAATCCACTAACGTTATTTTAAATACTTTATATTTGTAGACAATCTGTTGGTAGAAACCAAAAAAGTTAGAATAAACATGGAATTAGAAGTGGACATACCAGAGGACATTGTTAAAGATAAAGGCAGATATGACAATGTGAAAGAAGGAATTGTAAAAAGTATTAGCAAAGGACTGTATGAGCAAGGTATAGTTTTTAGAATAACTAATTCAAACTTTGAGCAATAAAGTATAAAATAAACATATCATTCAATGCTTCATAACATTTATAAAAATTTCCCATACCCCATAGGGTTTAGCATCGATATTCCCGACACAGAAATGGTTAATTATGTAATGAAATAACATCATATTTTTTATTTCATGGTTAAATATATTCCCGCACCAATATTTTAAGAACATTCATCTTGAAGTTTTCAGGTTATGGTGTATTGTTTTCATGGAGTTTAACACCTACCGTAACATCAAATAATTTTCAAAACACATACACAAACAGTGTTTTCAGAATATCTTACATTTCTTTTATTTGGTTCACAAAAGGTGTTATTCCAAAGATAACATCACCGTTATCTTTGACCATCTTGTGCGGCTTGCCCAGTCTCATCCCAAACACCTAACTTACAGTAACTTTAAGTTACCAATCAAGTAATCAACATCGTTTCGTTTTATTGGTCCAAAACCCACAACTATAGGCATGTTTTCGTGCATATGTGTTTCTTGCTCATCTTTTACAATTTTAACTGGAAAATGTAGTTTACGGGACAAATCCATCAGCTTTGAATGCAGTTCAATAAACTCTTTTTCTGAGTTTACCTTTAGCGCTGTTTTTTGGGAATTATAGAATTTTTTCCATGTTACATAGGTAGCGTATTTCCTTTGCAGGCATTCCTCTATAATGTATTGTGTAGCATGTCCTACGTGAACCGCAATCTTTCCTTTACCCATTTTTATGTCATTTCGCACCAGAAAGATCATTGCAATTTTATTATCCGGATTCATTTTGTATATCTATAATTCCATGTTTATCTATCCCATCTTTTTACCATGTTAATCTCTTGAGATAAATGCCCATAGTCACATAACCTTTATTTAGAGAAACAAGGTTTGTTTTGTCAAAACTATCAGATTACCTGAATACGAATCTATCTATTTTTTTATAACCCCTATTGTGTCATCCTTTTTTCAATAACAATATCAAACTATCAGCCATAACGAAAAGCAATAAGCCAACTAATAATATGGATACATACCATCTAGTGGCACATGATTGCGATATTCTGATCTCTGCATACACCTGTTAGCTATGGGTCCATAGAGTATAAAAAATCATTTTAATCAATTATTTAGATATTGAAATCAAAATATACACAAGATATGGATATGGCATAAATGTCAAGATAGTTTCTTGGAGGCATCAATCTCCCTTGCTGACTCATATTTTATCCCCGTTTGCCCTTTTTCTTTCATCTTGTCGATTCTAATATATGTCATTTCAGGCGTTCCCCCCTTTTTACCCTGCAATTCCAAATACGGCTCTCCCCCCGCCCGGCCATCACTATTTTCCCATTTACCGTCATCCACTGCTGTCCACCATAGTTTCCATTCATTAGAGGGTTTGCCAGTACTTAACAATCCTTTGTTATCTACATAGACTTCTATTTGGACAGCATTGTTTTGTTTATTGTAAATGACAACCTTTAATCCAACCCAACGATTATTAAGACTGCCTATATTTTTGGGCGTGCCATCATCATCATCATTATCTGCCAACCTTATTTCATTTAAGAACTTTGGAGTTAACGGATGTTGAGGATATTCTTTTGCTAGGTAAGGATCACCATCAAATGATGTTCCAATGGCATAGCTTCTGCCCGCATTTTTATGTCTATCGTTGTGTTCTCCACCTCGTACTTTGAAACTAACATCATCTTCCTCTTCATCCCTATTATCTAATTTGATATATGCGGTATACTCCCCATCCAAAATTGGAATATTTTCCAAATAGAATTGTTCCCTTTCCAATCTTTTATCATAGTCATATTCAAACCCATAGTGTTCTTGTGGTTTTCCCCCTTTTGTTTCAAAGATTTTTGTGACACCATTTCTATCAACCGATGTCTTGGTAACAGGTTCCTGTTGGACTTGGACTAAAACAATAACGAAAGATATTGATATTGATGATATCATTGCAATAATGATTATTGGTAGAACTACTCTCCTGCTGTTAGGAGTATAAAAACCTCCCCCATCCATAATAACGACATTAAAATTTAGATTATTTATATTATAAAAAAGTATGCAGGTTTTACAGTTGTAAAGATTCATAGTTAAATATGAATTTATGCTAATAGGTATATGGCAAAAGATCCAGTTTGTAACATGAATGTGGAAGAAAAAACTGCAAAATACACTTCAGAGATTAATGGAGACAAAGTATATCTTTGCTCATCAGCATGCAAACAACAATTTGACCAAAATCCTTCAAAATATGGAAATCAGGGCAAAACCTGAATAAACAGCACAATTAAATCTCAGTTTCGGATTTGCCCTCATACTTTCTTTTTATGGATTCAATCCTTCCCCGGTACTTTTCACCATAGCCGGACTTGCATGAATTGCAGCAAAAGAATCTCTCAATGTCTGCAAACTTTAAAACTTTGGGATTACCATAAACTGGTCCCTCGCAAAAATCACTATTGATATTTATTGCAAGTCCGTTGGTAATTTTGCGTTCCATGTTGCTTATATCTTTCTCAAAGACACTATCATATGCATTTTTAACGGCATTCTCATTTTTTGTTGCATTTTCCTTTATGTTTTGTATTTGAATTAGACTATCCTGCTGATGATGATGATGATGAGCGTCATTATTGTTAACTTTACTGAAATCAAATATAGGAAATACACCTTTGATAAAACCCACATTAACCAGTCTCTCAAATCTTGCTTTGACTGTTGGTGTGGTTATTCCCGTATCCCGCGAGATTTGTCTAAATGATTTTCTCCCGTCATTTAGTAGAGATTTTATAATCGCTACATCGTTTTCATCTAGGTATAAAGGCAATAAACTAAAAGTAAACATCACAGATATATCATTCTTTACAAATGTAAAGCCCGGTTGTTATATTTCTCCCCCTTTATTGTAATGTTATGTTAAAACATTTAGAAACTGAAATTCATGCTGAACAAGAAAAATCAACCATTAACAAACATGGCCATCACAAAGAACACATACAAATTCAAAAGTCTCACCACCCTCAAGAACAACAACATAGCCAAAGCCTTAGTTATAACGTTAATCTGCAATACAATCCGCAACCCCCCAGAGCAGGAAATTCCACAAAGCTTACCGTATACATAACAGAGCAAGAGTCAGGTGATGTCATACAAGAGTTTGAGAACATCCATGACAAACTAATGCACATTATAATTGTAGGCGAAGACCTTTCCTATTTTGCCCACATTCACCCCACGCTTGAAACCTCCAGTAGTAACTTTACCATAAATCACACATTTCCTGAATCTAGTAATTATAAGATATGGATAGATTTCAAACCAAAGGATTGGAGCCAAACACTTGCCTCATTCAAACTCAATGTTACTGGAAATCCTGTACATAATTTAATCTCATTGGTGAATGATAAGCAACACACAAAGAACATAGATGGCAAATATCAAGTCAGTCTAAAAATACCAAAAAAAATCCGAGCTAATGAAGATGTGGATGTTACGTTTATTATACTAGATACCTTTGAAAACCCAATCACAGATTTAGAGCCTCTGATGGGTGCTGGTGGTCACAGTGTTATTGTAAGCAGAGATGTTAGCCAATTTTTACACGTTCACCCTAGCAAGGAAATTCATTCTAATTGGAGAGGTGGTCCTGCTGTGTCCTTTAAAACTAAGTTTACATATCTCGGGCTATACAAAGCATGGGGACAGTTTCAGCACCAGGGAAAGGTAATAACGGCAGACTTTATCTTAGAAGTTATCTGATTCTCTTTATTTTAAAAGATATGCATATGATAGTGGCATTCATTTTGATATATGATGGCCAAGACCAATATAGCATTCAATAGTTTAGCGAGCCACCCTATCGAATTTGTAACCTGAATTTTCCAGTCTCCCTTTTATTTCTTCTTTATTTATCAAAGCAGAATCACATTCCACTACCACGCTGTCTGTCATATAGTCCACACCGATTTTCTTGATTCCGTTTTCATCTTATAATTGCTTTTCTACAATGGGTTTGCAGGTAATACAATACATACCAACTACCTTGAACAATGCTCTTTCGATTTGATTCACCAGTATGATCGCATTCTTTTAGAATACATGTTAATTAATTGGTCGTGGTAGGACAAATAATAAAAAAAATATATTCATAATTTTATAATAACCAAGTAAATAGAAAGTATCGTTTTAATTAGATACAACAATAGATCTATTGCGTAATTAGCAGAGATTAATCACATCTTTCAACCCTCGTTAGTTTCTAGAACTAAAAGGCATTCATTATCCTATAGTTTACCAGTCCT
>JBNJLU010000041.1:0-9140 GCA_050591185.1 Candidatus Nitrosocosmicus sp. | reverse complement strand
CCCTCAAACTATTCCGTTGTATATAGAGATTTTGAGAACTTTAAACAAGTCAACTTAAGAGATTTCGTTATCCTATCAGAAAATTTTCAATTAATTCCAATCACAAGAATATTAAAAATTCAAAAAGGAAAGAAAATTCTATATCAAAAACATATTCAATGAATCGGCCATGTTATTGAATGGTTAGTTGACGCGCCTTAACAGCTGTACATATCATGTAAAACAGACCATCGTATTTTAAATTTTAAGTGGTTGTGTCTGTTCAGTCAATTTGTCCACTTTTTGTTTTGATACCGATGCATAGAGATTATCAATAATGCCGGTCAAGTCTTTTGTGTTGAAGCGTTTGTTTTATAAACCTAGTTAACATGAATAGGTGCATACCACTAATTGATTTACATACTCTTTTTTTTATAGGGAATTGATTTCCTTAACTTTAGGCTTATAGAAACGAATAATATCGATTCCTGGATGCATTCTATATTTTTAGAAGTATTTAAATAAAAAATTTATTTTTATTTGTTATTCATATGATGCTCTTTAATTTGAAAATAACACCTAAACCATCCACTAGACTTTTTTGCTACCTCTTCTAATTTGCCCTGTTCTTCAAACAAATGACTTGCTCCTGGTATGATCACTAATTTTTTATTTTTCACTTTCTCTAGATGGTCATCAAGCACTTTTTTATTCAATCCAATAACTTGTTTGTCTTTTTCTCCTACTATGAATAAAGTTGGACAGTTTACGCTCTTTAAAGTCGAGTATTTGAGGGACAAATCTACTCTTCCGCCTCTAGACACAATAGCACTAATATTATCAGGCCTTTTATCCGCTGCAATTAAGGCCGCCGCAGCTCCAGTGCTAGCTCCAAAGTATCCTAATATCTTTTCTTTTGTGTTTTCTTGTTTAAGTAGCCAATCTGTAACAGATGTTAGTCTATTTGCTAAAAGCTCAATGTTAAATCTGTGCTCTCTTGTTAATGAATCCACTTTATCTTCCTCCTCTGTTAGAAGGTCTAGCAGTAATGTAGAAACGCCATCATTATTTAGGATTTCAGCGACATATTGGTTTCTTGGACTATGCCTTCCGCTGCCACTTCCATGCGCAAATACTACAAGCCCTCTGGAATCCTTAGGGATTGCTAGATTGCCCTCTATTTTAGAATCTTTAGAATTTTCCCTTATTGATATCTTAATAGCATTTTCATTTATTTTATGTGTCATATCTTTTGTATTATAAAATATTGTTTATTTTAAAAGATATAATTTTCTATTTGGGTTTTATTCGACCTTTTTTTCATATTGATTGTTACAAATACAAGTTACGCAAATTGTGATCTTTTTTGCAGGTTAAATCAAAGCATTAGGTTTTCCAAATGATGTTTCAAAAGTAGTCTCTCACTGCGATATTGTCTAAGATGTATTTCTATTATCATTACGGGTTAAATGTCAATTCTTAGAGATCTCTTAATTTTATAATTACAAATGCTTTGTTATTGCTGTTATAGCAAATTGGTTGTGAATGAAAATATGGTATTTCTATATTTCTATATGATAAAATATATACAATAAAAAATTTTAGAGACTGAATTAAAAATTAATGTATTATATAAATGAGTTATAAAATAAAAGAAGAAAGCAATCCAAGACATAAACAATCAAGAAATACTGAAAATGTTCTTGTTATGCAAGGAGGTGGCTCTCTCGGAGCTTTTGCATGTGGTGTATATAAAGCATTAGTAAAAAAAAATATACGAATAGATATAGTTGCCGGCACCTCAATTGGGGCTGTAAATGCGGCAATAATTGTTGGAAGCAAAACAGATAGTCCTGAAAAAGATCTTGAGGATTTTTGGATGGAGATTGGAGAAAGCAATGTTCAGATAGTTCCAGACCTATTCGTTTACGATTGGGATGGTCATGATAAAAAATATTTACTAAAGAGAATATCCTCTGCTTCAATAAATGCTGCATTTTTTGGGGTCCCAAAGATGTTTGTTCCTCGATGGCAGTGGTGGAATATTGGCAACACCATGAATACTACACCTGTAAGAGATGAATATTTTGACCCTCGAAACTGGACATATGTATATGATCATTCTCCGTTAGCGAAGACACTTGATAATTACATAGATTATAAAAAGCTAAACCTTGCTGCAACAAGAGAGGAGTTGCCCTCTGTTCGTCGACTTATTATAACCGCGGTAAATGTAATGACCGCAAAACCCCTTGTTTTTGATAACACACAAATTGAGATTAAATCGAAACACATTCTTGCCAGCGCTGGTTACCCAACATATGGGTTTCCATGGGTTAAAGTTGAAGATGATGTATACGCTTGGGATGGGAGCTTGCTGAGCAATACTCCAATAAGAGAAGTACTTTATGTATCACCAAGAAACGACAAAAACATATTCATAGTTGAAAACTATCCTCAAAAAATCGACCGGCTTCCTTCCAACATGATTGAAGTTACCAATCGTTACAAAGATATTTTATTCAGTGATAAAGACATGTTCAATATACAAATGTCAAAGTTGGTGACAAGGCAAATACAACTTATAGAAAAACTATATGACATATTTGAGAATTTTACCGACCACTCCAAAATTGGCCCTGACGAAATAAACAAGATAAAAGTGGAGTATAAAAATTTGATAGAAAACTATGGCGCTGAAATAAAGTCAGTTACCAGGATAATAAGAAGCGAAATAGAATCACCAAATATTTTAAAAAATGCGGATTTTTCTTCTAAAACAATAAAAGAACTAATAGAGCAAGGTGAAAGAAAGACTTTGGAAAGGTTATCATATTGTAAATCAATGGACTATGATTTTAACATGTGAGCCTAGTGTTGAGGTGTTATTTGCCTGATATGAAAACACAAAACCCTGTGACCATCCAAATAAATCATCCATTATGCTAGTTATTTTGAATTTTATGTCGCTAATAGCCTATTAATCTTATTAATACCGTGCAGTATAAATTAAAAATAGATCTATTATAAGAGAAAACAAATTTACATAATGTAATCTATAATATTCTTTATTGTTACATTGGTTTAAATTGACTTGTAAACAATGCCTGCCATTTATTTAACTACGAGGCGTTACAACTGGTTTGTTTTACTTTTTAATCTAACATCTCTGCATGATGATTTTGGTCATTCAATCCTTATGATAGACCGATTAAATAAAAAAATTAATGCGATAAATTAAAAGGCGCGTTTTACGTAGATATGCATACAGTAAAATAAAAAAATGAAAGAATATTATGCCTATTATGAGAATAATGACGAAGAGGGTGTCGATAGATCCACTTCTACCGCGTCTGTACAACCATCAGGTTCAGACAAAAATCAGCATCTATATCGTAACAGGTTAGTTCATGTAAAAGATTTTGATGAAGCATTTGAATTAGTCAAGTCAGATGTTGATGCTAAATTTAAAATGCATAGGGCTGGACTAAGCCTAATATTGCAAGTATTGCCAACACAACTTGGTGCTTATCATGTTTTGGGCTCTAATATGATTATAATGAATAAACGGATCTTGGATATAATAAAATCAAAGAAGTCTCTGTTAGAATATAATGCTTATTTGTTTATGGTATTGTGTCATGAGTATTTACACAGCTTTGGCATAATTGATGAGAATCGGGTGAGAAAAATGACGTATGAACTGTGTGAGTATTTGTTAGGTGAAAATCACCCTTCAACACTGATGGCTAGATATCAACCCTGGAAAGTTTTTCCAGAACTACAATTATACCAATCAAATAAGATTGGAAATAGCTTTGAAATAGTAAAAAACTTTGACAAAACAACACAATCATATATCAATTAATATATTTTTTAAATTGCATTTATTGTTGAATCATTCGTATAAGTTGACAAATGTTATTGATTGGCATAATTTTGTTTTAACGTTTGTTGTTATTTTTATGGTGTGTGATACAAGTTCTGGAATAACGAGGCTTCATTTTACAATACACCTTTGATGATTATTTTAAATTAGTTTTGATGGCTATGCGTTTAAAATATGTCCGAATGAATGAATGAATGAATGATTTAATGCACGGTTTCATAATGATGATTTTTAAAAAAGTTATTTATTCTATTAATCGATAATATAATTGAGTTTGGGTAATAGAGATGATGCTTCTTACACCGGGAAAGCTAAAATAGATAATTCTGATTTAGAGTTTGTACAAATAAGATACACTGATCTTTTGGGAAAGTTTCTTGCGAGATATGTCAAAACCGATGAGGTACACATCCAAGATATTTTTAGAAAGGGCATTGGATTGGATGGCTCATCTGTGAGAGGTTTTGCAACGATCGATGAGTCCGACATGTTGCTTTTTCCTGACAGAAAGACATTAAGAAGGATACCATTATCTGAATTTGAGATAAATGCCGTAATAGCTGATGTTTATAATGGTTTTAATAAAGGCAGATCTGCCAAAGACCCTCGATATGTTTCTCAGGCATTAGAAGACCATCTTGCAGTAAATCAAACTACTTGCCAAATTGGGGCAGAAGTTGAATGTTTTGTATTTGACAAAATAATATTTAATATGGGTGATGGCAATACAAGTGATTGTGGTAATAGCAACAATAGCTTTCCCCTTTCTAAAGATGTAGACATACTGTCTACAGAACAATATGGCATAGGAAAATATCCAATACGTCAAAAGTCTGGTTATGATGCACCCACATTTCAAGACTCGTTAATAGAGTTTAGATTTGAAGTAGCCACTGTATTAAAAAAATACTATGACATTGAAGTTACAAATCTAAACCATGAAGTAGCCAGCAGCGGCCAAATAGAGATAAACTTCATGCATGACTATTTAACAAAATCTGCTGACAACGTCCAATTCTATAAGGATGTAGTTAGAAATGTGGCAAAAAAACATGACAAAGTTGCAAACTTTATGCCTAAGCCCATATTCGATGATAATCCCAAAAAAAGCGACAATGGTTCTGGCATGCATGTAAGCGTAAGTTTATGGACAAAATCATCGGCTAAGAATATTAATTTGTTTTATGATGAAACGGATGATTATGCAGAACTTAGTCAAAATGGCCGCTATTTCATAGGGGGAATACTTGATCATGCTCAATCATTATCTGCAATTGTGAACCCGACGCTAAATTCCTATAAACGAATAGTGCCCGGATTCGAGGCTCCGGTGTATGTTGCATGGTCTAGGGGAAACAGATCGGCTGTGATAAGAGTTCCAATAAATGAAAAAGGAAGTGCCACATCAAAAAGGGTTGAGTATAGAGCTCCAGACCCTTCTGCAAATCCTTATCTTGGATTTTCAGCTATTGTAGCAGCTGGGATTGATGGGATAAACAAAAAGACTGAGCCCGGGAATCCTGTCAATGAAAATATATACAAGATGACTGATGCGCAACGAAAAAGTTTGGGAATAGGGACTCTTCCTTCTAGTTTGGATGAGTCGTTAACAGCGCTAAAAAGCGATTCAAGCTATCTTGATATCTGCTTTCACAATGAATTGATAGACACATATATAAAATTAAAAAATGATGAGATATTGGAAATCGGTAGTGATAAATCAAAATTAAAACAGTTCGTGTTTTATAATGATGTTTAGAAAGTCTATTCCAACACTGATGTTGCATTATAATAATATTGCCAATTTATAGAACATTTGACTTGATACTTAAATTGGGATATAATTAATATAGATATATTGCCATAATAAAGATAACTAAATTTGGTGAGTCTATATGAATAATATTGTTTGTTCTAATATATGTGTATATAATTATTTTTATTTGGCATTTTTTAAATCTTGTGTTGAATTTACACCTGTCTGTTCCATTTTAATAATTATTCCCTATCTAAGTAAAATGCAATATCGACTCTACCGTTTTAGCCATCTTTTAGTAGTAACAGATATTTCTTTCAAAGTAGTTGCACTAATTTAATACCAAATGGTATGCATTTAACATACATCTAAATGTATGATATTGTAATTTGAGTTGATTTATGCGTATAATATGGGAATTGATTACAGATTGTCTTTTTTATATGGAACGTATTATCTGTTAATCATGGCATTACAAAATCAGGTACTTTTGAAAACTTTATAATAAACGTATTCTATTTATATTTCAGATAAGAACTTTGAGAAATGGATGTAATTCTAAAGTTTTGATGCATCACTAGTTTGAAAATCGTAGAAATGTTTTTCTTTATTGCAGTTAGTATTTTATTCTGTATGCCGTGTTTTCCATAAGGGTGATAATGGAATAAAAAGTTATATAATTTATAATATAGATTTTTTATGGATGACTATTTGGATAGCAATGATTATTATAAAACGCTAGGGATATTAAAACAGGCAAGCAACATAGAAGTTAAAATTGCCTATAGGCGTCTAGCTAGAAAATATCATCCTGACAGAAATTCTGATGTATCCGATGACGTCATGAAAAATATCAATATCGCCTTTGAAGTTCTTTCAGACCCCGATAAAAGAAAGGAGTATGATGAAAAAATCTTTGATGGGGTTTTGGAAAACAGTACTAAAATAGACAATAGGCATGCTAATAATAATGCTAATAGGGAAAATCATCAATCAGACAATGAAATAAGTTCACCATCATCATATAATGACACTGCCGTGGATCATTTTTCCCATTATTATTCTATCGATGATGTGTATTATAAATCGCAAAAAGCAAAAATCGCCGCTACAAACACTTTGGACATTCCAAAAGGGCGATACCAAATAATAGTGGAGCCTTCTCTTTGCTTGGCATTTGGCAGCTGTGAAACACTTGCTCCCAAAGTTTTTGTGGTGGAAAAGGACAAACCGATAAATCCAAAGGCCGTAGTAATATCAGAGACTGGAACGGACTTTGAAACAATTCTTGATGCAGCAAAAACATGTCCTACAAAAGCAATCATAATTATAGATAGATGTTCAGGTGAGCGTATTTACCCTTAAACTGAAACGATGGACCCAAAATTCCAAATAATTAAAATTGTAATCATGTGGAATTCTTCTGTACTTTTAATTAACATGACCTATGGTCAAAATTATGTTAAAGATTGGTTTTCTATATTGCTTTGGCACTTGTTGTGTTTGTCATTTTAATACAGTATCTATCAATAACTTTGTCTTCTTCTAGATAAAATCAATAGCTTAACCTTCTGTTTATAATTTATATCCTTATGGTCCTCAACAATATGAATGATTTACGAATGTCCTGCAGGGCATATCTGTTTTAGTAAAGATGATTTAACTATGTGTGGGATGAAAGGGTGTGGCAAACAAACTGACATTATAAGTCCTATCGACATCAAATGGTTTTATAAAATCAATAAAAATGGGCTTTGCATTAATAGAGTAGATCTTCATATGATTATAGATGATCCTAACATGTCAAAAGATGCGAAAAAACAAATAGAAAAAATATTTCCTCATTTATCTTAAATGAACGTGCCTTTATGCTCTCAATATTTCCTAACCTAAAAATGGACATGGGGATATTGAATATTCGTAATTAGTTTTGATGCACTACGAATTATTATAGTCTGTTTGTATCTTTTGTATGTGAAGATGCCTTATACCATCTTGATTATTCTTTAACTTTGATGTTTGACATTATTTTATAAACAAACAAATATGATACTTTAAAAAGACTAATCTATTTTGTTTTAAGATATAGAAACAATAAAATAATTTTTGTCATCGATAGTTATATTATAATAATGTGTAAAATATACAAATATAAAAGATTGCTTTATTCTAATATGATAGATATTTACTACCCTGTATTACTAGGATGTTAGAGTCAATCCTCCGTCTACATATATGGTTGTTCCTGTAATGTATCTTGCTGCAGGTGAGGCCAAAAACAACGCAACAGAAGCTATTTCTTCAGGCCGTCCTATCCTATGCATTGGAATATTTTGCTCTTCTTGGTTTTTCTTTTCTTCATCCTCAAGCATATCTTTATTCATATCTGTAGCTATGGCACCAGGTGCTATACCATTGACACGAATTCCCTTATCAGCCACTTCCAATGCCACAGTTTTGGTTAACATCATCATCCCTCCTTTTGAGGCAGCATATGGAGTTGATTCTGATTGTGGAATAGATTCATGGACAGAGGATATGTTTATTATTGAATAATTGCCATTATCGTTTTTTTTAACATCGGGATAACTCTGGCTGTTTTTGCCGTAATTTTGGAGCATGTGTTTTAATGCATCTCTTGTACAAATAAAAGCACCTTTCAAGTTTATGTCAATAACCTTTTCCCAATCATCTGTGGTTAGTTCGCTTATTTTCTTGGATGTGCCACTTATTCCGGCATTGTTAACCAATACATCCAATCTACCAAATCTTTTAATTGCTTCCTCTATTAGTGATTTAGATGTTTGCTCTTGAGATATGTCGCCTACCACCAGAGCAATTTTGCTATTATTGTTATTGTCATTTTTTTTGGTTTCGTCTTCAATTTCTTTAGAAGCTTGTTTTAGCTCTTCTTCATCTCTTGCGTTTAATACCACTGAATAACCGTTCTTTGCAAATTCTTTGGCAATAGCTTTTCCTATGCCCCTGCTTGAACCTGTAACTACAACGACTTTATCATTATATTTATCACCAATATTGCCTGACATGTACATAAAAATATTACAATCAAAGTATAAAAGTAACGGAGTTTTTCATGATAAAGTTATATTTTGTATGATGTGATTTATTGATTGGCGTTTGGTTTACTTTAACGATTATTTTCCTATTAAATGGGGATTTTATTATCCATTTTTTGTAATTACTTTAATATAAAAATAAAATATGTGCAGTTAAATACTATGTTAATTTAAATAAATATCATGGATAACTCAAATGGAAATACTGATGAAAGAGAATTTGAAGAGGGTGCTGCAGGAACAAATAAAGAAAGAAAAAGTGATCCTTTAAAGGAATATGAAAATAAAGAACCAATGACTCCATCTAAAATAAACGAAGGGGAACCTACTGCTGTAAAGAGAGATCCAAATGACCAAAAAATAACCGAACCGGGTCAAACAGGTACAGATGATGAGAACGCAAAGGAGCATCTCCGCAAGCGTGGAATGACCAAAATCG
>JBNJLU010000040.1:0-9146 GCA_050591185.1 Candidatus Nitrosocosmicus sp. | reverse complement strand
TATCCTTTTTATCCGCTTCCTTCTTCCGAATACAGGTCACACTTTAGCAGTGATGACAACAAGCTATAATTCTACCTAATTTTGGGATAGGCTCTAAGTTTTACGCAGATTTAATTTCCCTAACCGAAGCAAATCTCGCCTTGGTATCTCTATCGGCATTATCCATCCTGAATTGGGTCACGTTACCATTAGTGGTTCTAAATGGGGGAATGGTATTTGGCTTGCTTGGCCCTCCAAATTGACCGGCATCTAGAATTGAATACCATTTTCTCCATTGGTTTGCAGGTCTGCCGTCTATAATCCCTCCATAGTCTATGTAGGCCTCACATCTTACTCCATTCCCCTCATTTATCGTTACCGCTTTAAAACCTACCCAGTTGTTTGGATTCACCCAATTTTGTGCTTCAAATTCTGTGGGTACCGTGTGCTTTGCGTATTTAGGATGGGGGGCTTCCTTTTGAAAATTCTTACAGTTATTATTCCCCTCGTATTCAAAATGAATGATATAGCACCTGGCAGAACCATCACCGCTGTCACTGTGTCCCCCGCCACGTAGCTTAACCGACAAACCGGAACCACTGGCGCATGGACCAATTTCGGGGCGATGATCATAATATTCGGAATTCAATCCCGGTAAGTTCAAATATATCGTCGCCTCTTGATTTAGAAAACCATTTTTGGCGAATTGGAATGTTTTTCTCCATATGGTAACTCCGGGAATACCATAATAACCGTGTTCAGAATACCTTTCAGTCCATCCTTGTTCTCCCTGGTGAACAGCTCGTGATTGAGCGGCATCTGGATATGTTTTTTGTACACCGAATCTATCCAAAGTTTGATCTAGCTGCGGAGGCACATTGTTCAGAATGTTTATTGAAACAATAGAGGCCCATTCATTTATAGAATTGCCATGCACGATAAGCTTGATGCGTCTTGCATCATAATCTTGGTCGAATTCATAATACTCCATGGAATGATACCCACTGCTTTCTTTGTCAGACAGGATTTGTCTGAAAGTGGATGTGGTGTTATCTATAGAAATCTCGACGCTAAAAGTAATCTTTCTTCCTTGCTGACCCTCTGGATAATACCACTGAATACCAATTGCTCGTACAGGTGATCTAACCTCACCCATATCCATTGTTAAATACGCACCAATTTGTTCATGAGACCAGCGACTACTAGGATCATCATCGGCAACATTCTCCGCAAAATTGGGTGAATTAGGTTCATGACCACTAGAATCTACAACTTGAAAACGAAATATTTGAATTAGTTCGATAATCGCTTTATTAAACGTTAACTATTTTAAATACATATTTGACATTGCCAATTATCTACAATATAATGCATTTAATAACAAGATCTAATACCGATAGTTAAGAGAAAGAATGGAGTATAGTTGTAATGGGAAAGCCAGTCTTCAATGGCAAATATTTCCGATCCCTTTCCCATGATTATGTGTACCAAATAGGGTATCTAAAATCATATGGACATGATTCAAGGTTGAATATAACACACTATCTACAAAATTGATGCCCAAGGCTACAATAAAAATTCATAACTAATGTTAACCTCCTAGCTCATTCTTTACCGCATTACTTTTGTAAGGGTTTTACTCGCTGCATCCTATGATCCTGAATCTACACTGCTATTGTTACTATTGCCCTTCGCAACCTAAACCATCACCATCAGCATCAAGGTTATGCGGATCATCACTTCCTACAGGAATGTTTTTCTCGTCAAAGTCCTTGCAATCTAAGTCATTGCTACTGTCACTAATATCAGCTCGATTATTGTTGACGCTATCAGATTCTACAGGATTTTCATTTTCATCATGGCCATTTTCACTACCGTTGTTTGAGCAACCATGTTCTTGTGCCCAATTTGTATCTGCAAATTCAGAGACGTCACAAAAGTTTTCATAAATATCAGCCAAATCATTATCAAGTATTGCTTCATTTACATTAACACCTTCACAATATACAACTCCCACTGTTCTACCATAGGTGAGCCCTTGATTATTATCTGGATCTATATCTGCGTTTTTATTCAGACATTGTTCTGTAATGAAATTTTTTGCTTCACTGAATCCTGATTCATCTCCTTCTGGTGCATCTATTAAAGCAAGCCTTATTGTTATTGTTTCACCCTCGGGTGTCATTACATCAAGGGTATCCCCATCGATTACTTTTGTTACTGCTCCACTAAAATTTACTGAGGATGTGGCCACAGAATCGGGGTTTGAGGTAGTCGCCCAAACTTGATTTGAAAAGGTGAATGTTCCTAAAACAACTATAAAAGTAAATATCTTTATGTTGAATAAAAAATGACCCAATATTGAAGGTTATTATATTTGATATATAAATATACAAAAAAACAACCAACTGATTTTTTCATTCATTTATTCATACATCTTACTTTCAATTTTTCTTTGCCTCATAGTGAAGCAAAACCACACCACAGTCAAACACCTTTGATTCGATCAGTGTAAGTTTTTGGATCTCTTTTGAGTCCTTGAATATGGTCTTCCCATTTCCGATTACAATAGGATTAACAAACAAATAAAACTCATCAATTAGTTTTTCTTTAATCAAAGAGGAATCGAACGAGGCTCCACCGTATACTATGATATCCCCGCCATCTAGGTTCTTTAACTTTGTAATTTCATCTTCGAGGTCTCCTGTTGCAATGTCTGTATTCACCCACTCCGATTTGTTTAGTGTTTTAGTGAATACAACTTTTGGAATTTCGACCATTTTTTTAGCGAATGCATTCCATGGGTCATCTGGTTTGTCCATAACTTCTGTCCAATATGGAATAAATTCATCGACCATTTTTCGTCCCATAATAATGGTATCAACGGACTCAGTTATTTCGTTTAGGTATTTTATGAAATTATCATCCCCAACTAACCCAACTAACCAGTCCATTTCATTGTTGGGTCCTGCGATACAACCATCAACTGAAATATCCACCTGCAGTCTTAACTTTCTCATTGCCTTATTATTATTATTATTATTATTATTCATCTATGCTCCCCTACAATTCTCATTTAGAAGATCCTGCTGTCTCCTTCCTCGGATAAATTTCATTGACTCAAAAAGACATTCTTGCAGATAAGGATTAGTCATGATTAACAGGACATACATAGGCCTAATAAGTATACAAGGGATCAAAAGTATATTAGAAGTGAATGTTGCTCCTTAATTTTATTTATACACATTGTTGTATTTTGATTTCTGATTTCTCATACTCAATGCCAATACTTTGAAACCACGAAATGCATCAGATTTGGTGTCTATTGCTGGTTAAGAATAAAGATGTATTACTCCAGTCAATTGCTGAATATTTTATCACTAGTTGCAAACATCGATGGGGATTAAGTTCCCTATGCTAGTAGAGTTCTAACACAAATGCAGACTTTATCAAAGTTAGCATAAGTTGATGGACACCAAATCTCTTGGATATACGTGAACTTTGAGTAAACATAAACTATAGATACCCACGATAAAAACCAAAAAAGAGACGCTGAAGTAAAACAATCTTGCCAATTACTATTCTACCAAAGCCAGTCTAACCTCGGGTGGAGTATTATCAGCAACGATGCAATAAATAAACTGTAACTAATATTTTAACGACTAATGTCGATTCAAAGGTATTGATAACTTGATTATTGCTGTAGGATGATTAAATTATTCTTATAGGAATACCCCCCATACTTGTAAGCCTATCTGTTTACTTAGACTTGCTCTTCACGGCTTGATAGAGTTTTTTAAATTGTGGATAATTGTCTGAATCACATTCAATTGCTGACGCGGATTTCAGAAACGTATCATCGTAATAGCTGATTACCATAGGTTTGATGTATCCAACCAATTTTTTGTCAGTCATAATTTTTTCATTGATCATAAACGAAAGCCATTCTAGGCTATTGAACATGCGAGAAAACCATGAACTTCTAACTTCATCATATTGAGATCCTGAAGGTATTTTTGCCAGTTCCCGATCCACATCTCGTAGCTCTTTCATGACATCGCCTAATGATGTGATTTGATCTAGTATCTTCGAGCGCTGAAATGTGACAATAGTATAAAATAATGCTATTGCATATATCGAGGCGACAATAATTTGAATATAATCTGAAGGAAATTCCATGAATGGACTTATAGATATGGTATGATTTTAGAGTTGGGCTCATCAGACAACTGAATATCCAATCCCAGCCAATTGTCGCAGTTCATTAGATATTCCAGACATTTAATACTTTAATATATAACTCGCTCTATGAACTTTAGTTTCATCTTAGTGGCTTTAATTTTATTATCTATTGTACAAGTTGTGTATGCTTAAAGTCTTACAGATTCAATAAACAATGGGTAAATAATAAAATAGAAAATACTTTTGACTCGATAAATCAAGTATCCATTAGTAGTAACAACTCTGCCGCTGGAAATAACAACGGCTCCCAGTCTACCACCACCACTACCACATCAACAACCTCTTTAGTTCCTCATTCTCTTCCACAACTTTTAATTGGTTGAATATGTTTCCATCTTAAGGTTTACAATAGATTTTAGGAATACAAAATCAATAATAATCATAACTCAACATTATATTTGCCATAATCATTTATAATTAGCATTCTCATCATTCTGCTAAAAAATAACCAAATTTCATTTTAATAGATAAACAATCATACATTTAGATATTTCTATGAGTGAAGCTTTTTTCAATTAATAATACTAATCTAATAGAATTATTTGAACAATCATTTTCTCTCGAACGTGAAATACAAAGATTAACTCAAGCAAATCTCTCAAAAATATTTGATCTAATATTAGTAAAATCAGAGTTTGAACTTCATGGATTAAGAATAGATACACTGCATTTAACAAGGAAACAAATGCTTTTGTAATAATAGAATACAAGAAAGACAGAAACTTTTCTGTTATAGACCAAGGTATTGCGTATCTAAATCTAATGTTAAACAATATAGCTGATTTTATCTTAGAGTATAACAAAAAATTTAAAAAAACATACAGAAATGCAATGGACCGAGTGGGATGCAATTCAGGAATTAATGGAATTTGAGTTGAGTGATTGTTTATTGCCTTCAATAACCCATTATCTGCAAGGTATCTTGTATTGGCAGGAGGCTGTGGCAGTTAGAAAGAAAAACACCGCACCTTTTTTTGTATGGTGATCAATAACCACACATTTCCTTGGCTGTATTAGAACAAATGACCGAGTATTTTCCTGAAAACTGTAAGTTAACAGGTCATTAAACCTGAACATTCAGTGTGAACCAGGGCATGGAGGCTCAGCGGTTAACCTAAATGAAACAGTCCATGTGAGTGGTGGAACATAACACAACATTATCAACACCAGTGTTTGTTTTCCATTCAAACACGCTCCCTGGAATATTGAGCATGGTGCGCCAGCTCTTCTCTCTCTCTCTCTCTCTGTGCATGTTTTGGGCATTAGGTTGCCGCTTGCTGTAATGGAAAGGTTCCCTATACTACATCAAACGGCATAGCTATGAATTCAGTGTCTCTTTTACATTGTTATCTTTGTTTTCATCAGTCTTTGCCTTTAACACTATACCAGGGCAAGACCATCACATACACCATTATCGGAAAAGCATTATTGGAGTGTGGCGGGAAAATGGGCATCCAAAAGGCAGGCCATCAAAAGCCCTGTCGATTACTTTCCAAATGGAGAACAAGAGCAATTAAGTTTAGTCGCCTTGGTAAATGGTAAGGGCTTTTGCAGGCCGACACGACAAAGAAAAAAGAGGCAGGCATATGTCGCTGGAGGAGGAGGAGGAGGAGAAACCATTGTTTTAGCCAAACTGATTGGATGCGGGTTTTCTTTCCTTACAGTAGATTTAGAAATTACGAGGGCTTTGGTTGTATATAAAACTGCTGAAATATACAGAATTCTAGGACAAAATCCAAAAAAGCCCGTGAAGTTCTGTTGAAAGTACCTAATCGAAATGCATAACTTTTTAAGGTAAGTTCAAAATTATTTGGATGTGAAAGATGGTGCACCATCGGTCTCAACCAAGGCAAAGGTTTCCCTAATGCCCGCGTGAGTTTAACAATTCCACCGGTCTAAGGCATAACGGTTAATCCCACCAAAAAAAGGGAGCAAAGCCGCTCACTCAAAATTGTCTTATTACTTGTGATGGACAATTATCACAAACTACAATCATATCAAATACGTTTATGAACAAAAACACTTTTAGACCCAATAATATAGCCACATTTGACGTGTGGCCAAGTGGATTTGAGCAAGGCAGGTAAAGGGGTTCAATTGATTTTGTCAATCTCGTCTTGGACGGTCAGTTATGGGATAAGGATACTCCATATGCCTAGCAGTATCTTGTCCTATTTTGGATCCAAAAAAGTGACTTACAATACGCAATGCCAGGTCAATTCCAGCAGCGACTCCTCCAGAAGTAAATATTGGCTCGTCCAAAGTAAATTGTACATCTTTCTTTATGTGCGCTTTTGGTGCACAGGAAGACAGAAAATCAAATGCCCGCCAATGGGTGGTTGCATTTCGTCCATCCAGCAATCCTGCTTTTCCCAAAAGGCTTGAACCTGTGCACACAGATGCGGTTAACCTTGTTCTGGAGGCTTTACTAAAAATCCACTTTACAAGTGTTGTATTATGTACTTGCTTACGTGTTCCCAAGCCACCTGGCACTTGCAGTAAATCCAATTCTGGACATCCATCAAAAGTCATATCTGGCGTCAAACGTAAGCCGCCGATGGCAGAGATTTGATCCAAACTTTCTTCTATCAAAGCAATGCGAAAAGGTGAGGTATCGTCAAATCTACGCAATTCGTTTAGACGTGTCACAGAAAATACCTCAAAAGGTCCTGCAACATCCAAAACCTCGATCAAAGATTAAAATCCCAACCATCAAAGGATTCCTATTTTTATTAACAGTAGAAGAGCCGGTGTCATTCGCAGTCTGAATGTTTGTTTCCATGAATATCCCGATATCATCTACAGGCAGATGTAATTAAATTTGAAAAACAGATTTTTTTATATGCTATTGAAGCAATACAATCCAGTCTACATTACTATTTTTATTTCCATTCCCATAACTTTGTATGGAATTGTCATAGTTTCAGCCCGTCCTTCTGTGATGAAGTTATTGGTCAAAGGCGACTGTAACGAAACAAATACAGTTGCCAGATACTGTTCCACATTGTTTGAATTCTAACACCTTTTGATTTACACCTTATTTTAGTAGAATCCATTAAAAGAACCGTTATGAGTATGGACCGAGTGGGATTCGAACCCACGACCTCGGCAATGCCAATGCCGTATCCTACCAGGCTAGACGATCGGCCCCCTGATAGAGTAATTCCTAATATTTTACACATTAATATTTGTTACATGTGCGATAATGGTTCTCTATCGCCATATGAGGTAAAAGAGTAGTAGCGTATTTCTGATGATATATTCTTCTTTCTTGCATATGATTTTATTGAGAACAGGTATTTAATAATCCCATGGTCGGGTCGGAATGTATTTTACGGGTTTGTATAAATATTGTATAGATATCCAAAAACTATAAAATCTTTCTATAGGCCCACACCATTTTTTCCGGTGTGTCTTTCCACCTAAAACAATATTTTGGGCCATAGATTTTTTCAGCCAAGCTTTTGGTTGTCCTAAAAACAAAGAGGGCACATGCCATTTTTTCGTTTGTTTTCTGAGCCAGGCCCATACAAAAAAGGCATATATATTTTCCAATACCGAAGCATCTATATTTCTTATCAATCCCTATCTTGCCCATCAACAAAGCGGGAAAAGCAAATTTTTTTAATTTGTCATCATCCGCATCATCATCGTCTTTAAGAAATCTTTTGCTGCATATAACTGACATACTTAATGTAAAAAACGCAATTGCATTATCCTCATAGGTTACCACATATGCTTTGATGCTCCTGTTTTCAATCTCCTCTAAAATATGGTTTTTGACATATTCCTCCACCAGCAATGGGTCAGACCCATCGGTTTGTGTGAAATCCAGATTTATGAGATTATCAGCCAAAGGATCATACATCCTAAACTTCAGTTTACTTGGGTCTATGCTTAACATAACTAATCATTTAGGTGATTTAGGTAGAATTTTCTCGCATCCTCACTGTTTTCTTTTTCTTTATCACCTGAATCTTCTTTCAAGTAATCTATGACGGATTCAAGCTCGTCGTTGTCTAGCAATACAATTTTGTCTAAAGCTAGATTTATCTTTGTCATAACTATACATAATACACAGTGTTTCCCATATTAAAATACAGTTTAGAATACAGTTTAGTTGGCCAAAAATACTCTTTTTTCTCAGCAGCATAATGCCATAATACTCATATAAATAGTAAATAGCGGAGAGACATATTGCCTAGGTCAACATAAATGCAATCATAGTCATAAGACAACAAAATGAGTCAAAATTTGTTCCAAACCAAGCAATACAATGTGCCTATGCCATTTACTTGATATAAATAATAAAAGACATCACTCCATCAAAAAACATTGTATAACATAATAATTGAGATAATAATCCAACACACATACCAGTAAAACCTTCCATATACACCAATTAAAAACAGCAACAAAAACTCTTTACGCATAAAATAGTTACGTTTTCCTACTGCTACAGCGTATGATACACCAACTAGTTGCTTTGTATACCAAACAACACCATATATCATTATTGATATTTCTACTGTTGTTTGTGTTTGTACAAGTTATTCTACCTATTTCAAAGATATACCCACGATAGTGATTATAGATCAGTTAATGACATACAGTGCATATTCAAATCAATGGATTTAGTAATTAGCCAAATTATGATTAACTTTTAGCCTGATTTCCATCTGGATATGAATAACATTAGGATGAATTTAAATACCACAATTCTTTTGCTGTCGGTTTGTTTACACAGTGTTTCCCATCTCCCTTTGATTTCATCTGTATTTGTATTTTGTTACAAAAAGATGATTCTCAAAAGATGGGATAACAACTGTCAACAGGTGCGTTGGGCTATTGGTGATGGCGGGCTGAACATCTCGCCCGAAGGCTTGATGATTACACCCCCATTCCATCAACGCCATCTTCTATGG
>JBNJLU010000039.1:0-9158 GCA_050591185.1 Candidatus Nitrosocosmicus sp. | reverse complement strand
TGTTGTGAATGACTCTGAAGGTTTTGATCCATCCAGATAATATGAACCCCGGTTGTTAGGTGTAGGTGAAGGCTGGGTACTAAAGGGATTGGATGATGCGTTGCTTAACGCCAATATGGGTGAACCACTGAACATCGAAATACCACCAGATAAAGCATTTGGAGATCGGGATCCCTCTAAAGTAAGAATGATTCCTTTACGTAAACTGGGGGAAAAAGCTAATGAGATTGGGGTAGGGGATGTCATAGAGCTGGACGAGAGAATGGGAATTGTACGTTTTATTGGTTCAGGACGCGTTCAGGTGGACTTTAATCACAAGTATGCTGGTAAAACTTTAATCTATGACGCAAACATTGTAAAAAAAATAGAAAATGATGAGGAGAAAATCACAAACCTGGTGAGGCGAAGGCTTCCTGTTGATCCTACCGATGTGCATTATGAGGTAAAAGACTCAGACCTTGAAATTGACATTCCTGAAAAAATCTATCTTTTGGATGGGCTCCAAATAATAAAAAGGGGAATTGCAGGTGATGTTTTTAAATTCATTCCCTCTTTTCAAAATATCAGATTCATAGAAAAATACCCAAATTCCAGTGTTGCCAACGTTTCAAAAAGTTCTGGTGCTTCTACTGATGTTGAGAATAAAAATGAAGATTCCACCGCTAACACTGAAAACCAGCAAAAAGGGGCCGAGGGTTCAGATAATAAGGACAACAACAATGACACTTCCTCCGTACCAGTTATAGCCGATATGGAATCTAAAAAGAACAATCAATAATCTTATTTCCTTCCCTTTTCTTCCCTTCTTTTTTTGAAACCGTTGGAGTCTAAAGTCAATTTTAACAAATATGCGTGCTTGACTGTGGTAGTCAACTTGATTCTTGTTTTTGTTGACTAGATGATTCCTACCTCTTCTATCAAATCCTGGATTTGGTTTTTATTTAGGTCAATTTTGTTTAGGATGGTATACCTTTCAGGCCTTATTTTCTTTGCAAGGACAAATGCTTTGATAATTTCATCCTTGTCCACTCTAATTTCTTTAGCGGTAGTAGGCGCACCAATAATTTTAAGAGCGTTTTTTATCTCTATCCAGTTTAATTTATGTAGTTTTGCCATTATTATTGTTCCAATGCCTACTCTTTCTCCATGCAGACCGCATCTGCCATTTGAAATATACTCTAAAGCATGACTAAACAGGTGCTCTGAGCCAGAACAAGGCCTACTGCTTCCGGCAATTCCTGCTGCTACTCCTGAACTTATTAAACCTTCTACTATTGTCCTTGATATTTTCTTGTCAATTTGCCCGTTAACAATTTGCTTTGAAATGTCTAACATCATCTTGGCACTTAAAGATGACAGATTGGCCGCATATTCGCCAAAATATTCGCCAGTATCGTCTCTTGCGATCTCCCAATCCTTGACGGCTGTTATCTTTGCTATTAGGTCTCCACATCCACTTGCTATTAGTTTGCCTGGTGCGTTGGATATTATGTGCAAGTCGGCTATTATTTCAATGGGTGTTTCTACCTTAATGGAATATGGTTTGTTGTTTCCTCTTAATGATACAAATGGGCTTGAAATTCCATCGTGTGAAGCAGAGGTTGGAATACTGATAAATGGCTTTTTTAAATTATTGGCTGCCATTTTTCCTATATCAATGCACCTTCCGCCACCTATTCCTATTATGATTTCAATTTTGTCTTGCTTCAGTTCTTTTTCTATTTTTCCTACGCTTTCAAAGGAGGCGTCTCCTGCAATGACCCATTGGAATTCTATGTTGTTTGCAACAAAGTTATCTTCCATTGTGTCAATTATTTTACTCTTAACGTTTTCTCCGGTTATTAAGGCAATTTTGCTATTTATTTTTGTATTTTCTTTTATAAAATGACTTGTGTTGTTTAATATCCTCTCACCTATTATTACCTTCCTGGGTAATTGCATTACATGGGTTGTTTCTGCTGTTGTTGTGGGATTGATCAATTTAAATTGACTAATAATGTAAATAATAAATAAAATTCATGAAAAAAACTAAAAAGTTTTAATTAAAGGTTATTCTTCTGTTTTACCTTCTACCAACTCAGCTGTTGCATAACCTCTTCCAACACGTGTTACTTTTACCTTTACTTTGTCTCCCACTTTTGTATTTGGGACAAAAATTACTAATCCTTGAATCCTTCCTACACCTGCGTCTCCTCTTTTACTCATTGATTCGATATTTACCTCGTGTTCTTCTCCTGCGTTAACTGGTGACGGTTTAAAAAATCTGTTGTAGCTTCCGCCTCCATTTCCACTATCACTTTCATTTCCTCCCCTTCTAGGGAATCTTCCTCTTTGATTATTGTCACCTTGATTTGGTGTGATTGATTCTACACCTGATGGTTGTGATTCACTGTTTTCCAATCTATATCAGTAATATGCTATAATACTAATGGATATTTCAACTTTGATGTTCCAAGTTCAGCTTAATGGGTATTTTAAAGTAGGTTAAAATACTTTTTAGGTTTATAGTAATATGTTGATGCATTCTACGTCCCTTTTGAATGAGATTGCTGATGAATTCATTGAGGTAAGGAGGAGAACAATGGATCTTTTTGCCCCATTGGGTATAGAGGATGCGGTTATGCAATCTAGCATCTTTGGGAGCCCTCCTAATTGGCATATTGCACATGTTACGTGGTTTTTCCACAAAATACTTGAAAAATACAACAATGAAATGGTTTTTTTTGAAAATAAATTTAACCTGGATTATCTTAATTCTTACTATTACAAATATGGAAAAATTTTGACAAAAAGTGAAAGAGGCAAATACCCTCGGCCCACTGTTTCGCAATCAATACAATACAGAAAAGAAATTGAAAAATGCTTTATGGATTTCTTAAAGTCTTTGGAAAAAAAGGACTTTACCGATAAATTTGTCTTGGATGTATTTACGGCGATAAACCATGAACTTCAACATCAGGAACTGATGGTCTATGACTTTCAGCATTATTTTAATAGATTTTCAGATGAAAGCGACAACTATTGCCCAAATAAATGGGGTAAAAAGATGCCCATAAAGGAAAAAGTAAACAAGGCGATGGTTAAAATCTCGGGTGGAATATTTGATATGGGCTATAACGGGGATGGTTTTTGCTACGATAATGAATTGCCTGAGAATAAAACATACCTAAATCCCTATGAGATTGACAATTCCCTAGTAACTAATGGCGAGTTTATGGACTTTATGGAGGATGGTGGATATGAAAATTACAAATATTGGCTCGCTGATGGTTGGGACTTGGTAATGGATGAAAATTGGACTTGTCCGTTATATTGGTATTTTGATAAAAACAAAAAGAAATGGCTTAAAAAAGACTTTAGGGGATATAACGAAATTGCTCCTACTGAGCCTGTTGTCAATGTAAGTTATTATGAAGCTGATGCTTTTGCGAAATGGGCAAAAAAAAGATTACCTACTGAGGCTGAGTGGGAGAAAGCTGCGTCATGGAATGAAAAAAGTGAATCTAAAACTGTATTTCCGTGGGGAAATTGGCCTCCTGCCACAGAGCATGCCAATCTTTTTGAATCATACCAATGGGGTCCTTCTGTAGTTGGAACGTATCCGGAGGGAAAGAGTCATTACGGTTGCCACCAGATGATAGGGGATGTGTGGGAATGGACCTCATCTGAGTATTTGTTATATCCTGGGTTTAAATCGCGTTTTGAAGAATATACCGATAAGTGGGCCATAAACCAAAAAGTGCTGCGCGGTGGATGCTTTACAACCTCTGCCAAACAAATCAGAAATAGCTACAGAAATTATTTCAAACCTCATGAGCGAATTCTTTTTGCTGGTTTTAGGTGTGCGAAAGATTGTTAAAATTTGCTTATGGTTATTGGCGGAATTTCAATTTCAAATAAAGAAAAAACATCAAATCATCTTTTGTTTTTTGTGCTCGATCTGTGTTTGGTGGTGGTTTTTTACCTAAATCAATATGGTGGCCTTTTTGTTTTCTGATTGTTTCTGAAAACCCTATTTTATGGTCTTTGTATCTGTGTAGCCATTAACGCTGTTTTTGTTTCTACTGCAAATTCGATGACCATCAATAGCCCAAAAAAAGAGCACAATTATGATTTCTATGTTTTTTATCTCGGGCAACTTTCAGTTAGTGACGATGACGTCGATGGTTAGCTGATTCAATCTTTCTTAAAAGTTAGCATAACTTATATTTTAGATACGTCAAATGCCTTGATATGGCAAAAGGTTCCAGAAGGGGAGGCAGGGTTCGTGATAAATGGAGAGATAAGCAATGGATAATAGTGAATGCTCCACCTGCATTTGAACAGGTTCCACTAAATTATATTCCTATTTCTGATATGAATAATGCTAAAGGACGGGTTATTGAAAACACCTTGTATGATGTCCTCAAACAAGATCCAACTCAACATCAAACTAAGATTTTTGTTCAGATTGATAAAATTAATTCTGGAATAGCTACCACAATTTTTAAAGGACATGAATATGCTAAAGAGTTCTTAAGAAGTCTCATAAGACGTGGAAGTTCAATGATAAACTATGTTGATGAGTACACTACAGCAGATGGATATGTATTTAGGGTTTCAGCAACCGCTTTCAGTCAAAGGAGAATAAACTCATCCAAACAACATGAAATAAGGCTGACAATGGATAATGTTCTTAAGGAAAGAATACCTCAACTTTCCCTAAATGAGTTCATAAAAGAGGTCACGATGGGAAACATGGGCTCTAGCTTGATGGATATTTCAAAGAAAATAGCCATGATTAGGCATATAGGCATACGAAAAACCAAACTGATTTCTTCTCCGATTCAAAAAGAAGGCGATCTTTCAGGTGCTGATACTGAAGGCATTGTGGGTGATGGTGAATTGAATGATACTGAAGGCATTGTGGGTGATGGTGAATTGAATGATACTGAAGGCATTGTGGGTGATGGTGAATTGAATGATGCTGAAGATACTGGGGAAGGCATTGTGGACACCACCACCACCACCACCTCTACAGCCAATACCAAAGATAAATCCGAAAACATTTAGTTTTTTTAATTATTATTTCTAAAATTGTATTTTTCTGTGGAGATATCCGTTTTAATTCACGCAACAGAGAATGAAAATAAGGTAATAGGCACTATTTTTGACTTTATAGAACAGCCTAGAGAATTAGTTAATGTGGAGACTCTGAAAACAGATGGCCATTGGAAAAATCCTATCCTTAGGTATAGGATATCTGTAAATGTGGATGTTGACAAAATCTTTGACAAGATGTTTAACAATCTGGTAGAGTCCTATGGTGAAGATGATGTCAAAAAATATGTTGAAAACAATACAGATAGAAAAAGAGTTTTTTATGCTAGACTGGATAAGCAGAAACTTTGCCTTGGAAAGACCATTCTTTCTGACAGGGATTCTGTTCGCTTGGTCTTTAAGAAACCTAGTAAATTCAAACCATGAACTAAAGAGGATGATGACGATAATCAAAGCAATAGACCTAAACATAAATCTGTTTTACTCTGAAAACCTGAAAAATTTTTTAAAGAACTTTTTTGGAATTGATGTTTTGGGAATGCGTTTTGATGATGATTCCTTTACTGCAGTTAAAAAAAAAGACAACATTGTCCAAAGGAGAAATCACGGATCTCCTAAAAGCCCAAAAATTGGCGAAAGCAAAAACGAGGGTTTTTTTCTCATCGGTTCGGTCTATAAAGGGAATGCTGATGAAAATTTCTATAATGTTGATGTTTTGACTATTAAAAACATAGGTAGCATTAAATCCCTATTGAAAAAATACAACGGTAAAAACATCGGAATAGAGTTTTTGATATCTGATGTAAAATATTGTAACAACCATGAATTGGGAAAATGGTTTTATAATATGAAATGGATTTATGAAATGTGCAAAAAGTATAATTTCCAATTCATTCTGTCAAGCGGGGCCAACATGTATTGCGAACTAATTTCATCAAAAATTTTTAATATCCTGCTAAAAAAGTCCGATATCGAGAATAAAAAATATTGGAATGACCTAAATATTTGGTTAGAGCAAAAAAAAAGGGCTGGCATATTCTATGACACTAGCTAAAAAAAAATCCCGATATGCCTGCATTTATCTGCAAAGCAATGATGGTTTGATTTACTCTAATTTTTTAAGCGATTTTTATAAACGGCTTATTGAACTATGCGGTAGTATCGATTTTCACAAAACAAACGTGCGAATCATTGATGTCGACACCGTATCCAAAAAGTTTTTAGTAATAAAATGCAAACTGGATTATGTTGACAATGTATTGTTATCGATGTATTTTACCAATTACCCTATCTTGATTTTACCAATATCTGGAACCATTAAACAATTGAAAAAGAGGGTACGCGAATTTTCGTCGTATGAGGATTTTCTTATGGGTATCTAAACGTATAAACATGACATACTTACAATACTTTTAAATCGAGAAACAAATGGTGAACAAAACCTTTTCTAATCCTTTGCCTGATGATTCGGAAAACTGTTTTAGTGATGGCGGTGATAAAGACGTTTCAAACAAAAACCCTGAATCCGCTGCTGATAAAAAAAAAATCAAAGCCGTGGCATTGCTTTCAGGAGGACTTGACAGCCAGATAGCTGTTCGTATGATGAAAGAGCAAAACATTGAGGTGGAGGCAGTCGCAATCAAAACTCCTTTTTGTGATTTTGATTGTGGAAAAGGTTGCGGTCATAAAGTTATGGAGGTGTCATCAGAGCTTGGCATAAAATTAAAAACCGTATATTTGGGTAAAGAGTACCTGACTATGCTAAAAAACCCAAAACATGGTTATGGTTCTGGGATGAATCCTTGTATTGATTGCAGAAAGATGATGTATGATGAGGCTAAAAAACATATGAATACAATCGGCGCAGACTTTCTTATAACCGGGGAAGTATTGCATCAGAGGCCTATGAGCCAAAATTCAAATGCATTGTCTGTTATTGAGAAAGAAACAGGCATGGAAGGCAAGGTCCTTCGACCCCTCTCCGCTCAGCTTTTGCCCAAAACAGAGCCTGAGAAGAAAGGGTTAGTTGATAGATCTCTTTTAGGTTCAATTCAAGGCCGTTCGAGAAAAGAACAACTTCAATTGGCCAATAGATTTGATATTGCAGACCCGCCAAATTCTGCTGGTGGCTGTTTATTAACAGATCCTCAGTTTGCAGTAAGGATACGCGACCTTATGAAATATTCAGTTGATGAACCCAGCATCAATGACGTTGAACTGTTAAAACTGGGTCGTCATTTTCGATTTAATGAATATTCGAAATTGATTGTTGGCAGAAACCACAGTGAGAATGAGAATCTCTTGTCTCTTTCGCTAAAGCATGACTTTATTATCCAGGCAGTTGACATTCCCGGACCTGTCGCAATACTGAGGATTAGCGATAAACCCGATTTGCGTAGGCATAAAAAATTGTTATTATCTTCTATAGGCATAACCCTGCGCTATTCCGATGCCCTGCCTGAAAAAAACTGCGAAGTAAGAGTTACATACAAGAAAAGCAAATCAAATAAAGTGGTAACAGCTATGCCTTACAGTATTGTAGAGGCAGAAAAATATAGAATCTGAAAATACTGTATAAAATAACGCCTATTGAATTTAGATATTCTTATTAATCATGAACGTAATTCGCTCTATAATACTAAAAAAATGGTGAATAAAAGTGAACAATATAAACCAATATATTTAAAAACCTTTACACTTCGTGACATTAAGGATATTTCTGAAATCAGAAATGATATAGAAAAGCATATGATCCTTATAATCCGAATAACTCCTCTTGCTCAGAGGGATGTGGATGACCTGAGAGTTGTTGTTGAAGATCTTTATAAATGCGTAAATAGTCTTGGAGGCGATATCTCCCGGTTAGGCGAAGAGAGGATAATTATAACCCCACCAAGTGTTAAAATATGGCACAAAGGTAATGATACCAATTTGTAAAATGTTTGCATAAACAAAATCGTCAATTGTATCTTGTTTTGGTTTTGTTGGTTATAGTATTTTTGAAGCTTCTTGATTTAGTTGGTATTGTGTGGGGATGTTATGTACTTTGCTAGAATAGCTGGCAAAATTTTGGGCTTTATGCCTTTCCGAATGGTTTACCACAATTTTTCTTAGTTTTGGTTTTAACCGCGATATGTATGCGTTTAACTGATTGAAGTCTGAATGCGAGTTAAAGGAATAGATTGTTTCTATTTTGCATCCTATGTTGTATTTGGTATTGTTTATTGATATTTCTTTTTGCCTGTCAATGATGCTTTTACCCACGGTTCCATTCATTTGGTTGCAAATGAAGATTATCGTGTTGCTGGGTTTGTGAATCACTTTTTTAAGGTAGTCGATTGAATGCAAGCACTGTAGCATAGAAGACGGTAGCAATATGATGCCGGGATCCAAATCTTTATTTTCGTCAAATATGTTAATTATGTTTAGGTTTTTGGATCTAAACGGATTGTAATCCCCAGATACAATGTTTTGATGAACTTCCTTATTCAAAAATTCGGTATAGCTTTCATGGATGGAATTTGCATCTATAATCAACCTGTCAACATGAATTTTACATTTCTCTATTTTCTTTTGCCTTATTAGCTGATCGAGTGTGATTATTAGTTCCTGAGAGGTTCCAATCAGCTGTGTTGGAATCAAAACCGTGCTCTTGTCTTTAATGGCCACGTTGATACTGCTTATTAGTTTCTCTGTAGCGTCTTCTCTTGAGGGAAATGTGTCTTCTCTGCCCCCATTTGTTGCCTCTATTAGTAATGTTTCCACTCTAGGGTAATTCCATGTGGCATTATCCAAATAGCAGCTTTTTCCGAATTTCAAATCACCTGTATACACAAAATTATGGTCACCATTCCCTAAATGAAAATGAAATGATGATGAACCAAGTATGTGACCTGAGTTATATGGCGTAATTTTGATATCGGGAGATAGGTCTGTTACTATGTTGTAGTTTAAGTAAATCAGATGGGAATAAACCTCTTCAATTTCTTTTTCACCGTAAAGGGCCTTTTCTTTGTATTTTTTTATGTATTCTCTAAAAAGTATATACATTAAAAATGACGTGGGCTCAGTACAGTACACGGGCCCATCGTATCCATATTTGAACAATACCGGGACAA